>MGPV01000067.1 GCA_001797615.1 Deltaproteobacteria bacterium GWC2_65_14 | reverse complement strand
ATCCGCATGGCGACCGGAACGGTGAAATGGTTCAACGATGCGAAGGGATTCGGGTTCATCACGCCAGAGGACGGGGAGGATGTGTTCGTGCATTACTCCGAGATCCGCGGGGACGGGTTCCGCTCCCTCGCCGAGGGGATGAAGGTGGAGTTCGAGGTAACCGCGGGACCCAAGGGGAAGAAGGCGGCCAACGTGCGAAGGGCCTGACCTCCCAGAACGGTCACGGGATTCCGGCGCCGTCGGCCTGTTCGCGGCGCCTTTTTTTGTCCGGCGACGGGGGGCGGAAAGGGGGTGACACTCCCGGACCTGTCTGGTAGATTGGTCCACACCGAAACGAACGCTCGAGGAGAGGATCGCCATGACCCGTTCCCTCGAACCGCTGTTCCGTCCCCGCCGCATCGCCGTCGTCGGCGCTTCCTCCAACCCCGAGAAGATGGGGTTCCAGATCTTCCAGAACATGGTGAACGCCGGGTTTTCCGGGGAACTGCTCCCGGTGAACCCCAAGGGGGAGACGATCCTGGGGATCCCGTCGGTCCGGTCGGCGGCCGATCTCCCGGAAGGGTTCGACCTCGCGGTCGTGATCATCCCGGCCCGGCATGTCCCGGGGACGATCCGGGAACTCGGGGAGCGGAAAGTCCGGGCTGCGATCGTCATCACCGGGGGGTTCGCGGAGTCGGGGGAGGAAGGGGCCGCGCTCCAGGAGGAGATGGCCCGAAACGCCTCGCAGTACGGAATCCGGCTGGTCGGCCCGAACTGCCAGGGAGTGAATTATCCCTACCACGGACTCTGCGCTTCCTGGCCGCTCATCACCCGCCGGGGGGAGATCGCCATCGTGTCCCAGAGCGGGACCGTCGGGGCGGCGCTGATCGATTGGGCTTCGGAGGAGCGGATCGGCTTCTCGGCCTTTGTCAGCATGGGAAACCGGGCCGACGTCGACGAGGCGGACCTGATCGAGTTCTTCGCCGACGACCCGGGCACGAAGGTCGTGGCCCTCTACATCGAAGGGGTCAAGGACGCCGGGAAGTTCCTCTCCGCGGTGAAGCGCTGCCGCAAGCCGGTCGTGATCTTCAAGGCCGGGAGGACCGAGCGGGGGAGGAAGGCCGCCGAGTCGCACACCCGTTCGCTGGCCGGGAAGGACGAGATCTACGACGCCGTCTTCCGGCAGTACGGGGTGCACCGCGCCTCCACCCTCGAGGAGCTCTACGATTTCTCAAAGGCGCTGGCCTATCTCCCGGCCCCTCCGGGCCCGCGCATGCTGATCGTGACCAGTTCGGGCGGATCCGCCATCATCGCGACCGACGTGGCCGAGGAGGAGGGATTCCGGGTCGCCCCGCTGCCTCCCGCTCTCGCGGGGAAGCTCCGGGAGATCCTCCCCGCGCACTGCATCGTCGGAAACCCGCTCGATCTTACGGGGGACACCGACGCGGCCCGGTACCGCAAGGTCCTCGAGGCCTCCGAGGGGCATTACGACGTCGTCATGACGATCTTCGGCGATCCGATCCCGGGGGCTTCGGAGGTGATCCGGCCGGGGAAATGCGATCTGGTCGCCTACCTGGGCGGGGCGGACGTCGAGCGGGCGGAGCGGGTGAAGATGCACGAGAAGAAGATCGCGGTGTTCCCCACGCCGGAGCGCGCCGTGAAGGCGATGTCCTGCTATTCCCGATTCGACCGGGAGACCTTCCCGAGGGAAGATGCACCTCCGCCGCATGCCGCGGCGGAAGGGGAAAAGGAAGGCCGGACCCTGCCCCCCGCGGAGTCGATGGAGCTGCTGGCGGAACACGGGTTCCCCGTGGTCCGCTCGATCGCGGCGGAAGGGATGGAGAAGGCGGTCGAGGCGGCCCGCCGGATCGGGTATCCGGTGGCGGTCAAGATGAACTCCCCGGAGATCACCCACAAGAGCGACGTCGGGGGAGTGATCCTCGGGGTCGGGGACGACGAGGGAGTGCGGAGGGCCGTTCGCGCGATCGGCGAGGCCGCCGCCGGAGCCGGAGCGAGGGCCGGGGGGGTCCTGGTGAGCGCGATGGCGCCGCCGGGCCGCGAGGTCATCGTCGGGGTGACGCGGGATCTCCAGTTCGGGCATGCGGTCATGTTCGGGATCGGCGGAATCCTGGTGGAGGTGATGCGGGACGTGTCGTTCCGGCTCGTCCCGCTATCCGACCGGGACGCGCGGGAGATGGTCGACGAGATCCGGGGCGCGAGGATCCTCCGCGGGGTCCGCGGGCAGAAGGGGTCGGACCTTGAGGCGATCCGGAAGCTCCTCCTCCAGGCGTCCGGATTCGCCGGGAAGATTCCCGGGCTGCGGGAGATGGACCTGAACCCGGTGATCGTGCACGAGGCCGGGCTCCTCGTCGTGGACGCGAGAGTGGTCCTGGAGAGGTGACGCGGATGCCCATGGTCGTCGGAATACCCCGGGAGACCAAGGAGGGGGAAAACCGTGTCTCCCTGACTCCGCGCGCGGTCGGCGTTCTCCGCGCGGCGGGGGCGCGGGTGGTCGTGGAGGCCGGCGCGGGGGAGAGGAGCGGGTTCCCGGATTCCGCCTACGAAAAGGCGGGCGCCTCCGTCGCGGGGGATCCCTCGAGCGCGTGGGAAGCCGACCTGGTGATCAAGGTGAAGGAGCCGCTTCCCGCGGAGTACCGGTATCTTTCCACCCGGTCCACGATCTTCACCTATCTGCACCTCGCGGCGGTTCCCTCCCTCGGGGACGAGCTGCTGGACCGGAAGGTCGCCGCGATCGCCTACGAGACCGTTTCCTCGGCGGGGGAGCTTCCCCTGCTGCGCCCGATGAGCGAAGTGGCCGGAAAGCTTGCGGTCCAGGCAGGTGCGAGGGGGCTGGAGGTGGAGTCGGGAGGGATGGGGGTGCTCCTCCCCGGGGTCGAGGGAGCCGATCCCTCCCGGGTCTGCGTGATCGGGGCCGGGGCGTCGGGAAGAGGGGCCGCGCAGGTCGCCGCGGGAATCGGCGCGAGGGTCACGGTCCTCGACATCTCGAAGGAAGCGCTGGACCGGGTGCGGCGGGAGACCGGCGGAGCGGTCGAGACGCTCCTCTCCACGCCGGAGACCCTGGAGAAGGCGGTGGTCGCCTCGGAACTGGTCATCTCCACCGTCCTGGTCGTCGGGGAGAGGGCCCCCGTGCTGATCTCCCGCGATCTGCTGCGGAAGATGAAGCGGGGAGCGGTTCTGGTGGACGTCTCGATCGACCAGGGAGGGTCGGCCGAGACCTCCCGCCCGACGACGCATGCCGCCCCCTACTATCTGGAGGAGGGGATCGTCCACTACTGCGTGGCGAACATGCCGGCGGCGGTGCCGCGCACCTCGACCGTCGCCCTGTCCAGGGCGACCCTTCCCTACATCGAGAGGATCGTCCGGATGGGGGTGCGGCCTGCGCTCCGGGAAGATGCCGGTCTGCGGGAAGGGCTGAACACCTTCGGGGGAAAGTTGACCTGCGCCGGCGTGGCGCGGGCGCTCGGGAAGGAATACACTCCGCCGGAGCCACTCCTGTAACAGGGACGGTCCTGTGGTGAGAGGTAGCAATGGCACGGGGGATGGCAGTCCACGACCCAGGGTGGTCGATGGGAATGGCGTCCTCCAGGACCGTCCCTGGTCTCAACATCTGAAACGTTGCTCGGTAACCGGGGACCGGACTACACGACAACGGGATGTGGAGGGGCGGGGTGTCCTCCAGGACCGTCCCTGCTCTCATCGTTCCCGGCGAAGCTTCCGGGCCAGCGCCCGGACCTGGGCGCGGGTGGATTCCGGGTCGCCCGAGTTGTCGATCCGGTACTCGGAGGCGCTCGCCTTCTCCTCCGGGTCCATCTGGGCGGCGATCCTCGCAAGCGCCTGCTCGCGGGAGATCCCGTCCCGGGCCATGATCCGCTGGACCTGCCGCTCCCGGTCGCACCGCACGCCGATCACCGCCTCGAACATCGTTCCGCGATTCCGTTCGTGGATCAGGGCGGCTTCCACGACGGCCACCGGATGTCCTTCCCGCTCGAGCGCCGCCAGCGCCTGCGCGATCCCTTCCGCGATCCGGGGATGGGTGACCGATTCCAGCTCGGCCCTCCGTAATGGGTCGGAGAAGACCGTCTCCCCGAGCCGCTTCCGGTCGATCCGCCCGTCCGGCAGGAGAACCTCCCTCCCGAAGCGGAGGAGGATCTCCCGGTGGGCGTCCCGTCCCGGCTCCGTGATCTCCCGGGCGATCCGGTCGGCGTCCACCACCGGGATCCCCTCGTCCCGGAAAAAACGCGCCACGGTGCTCTTTCCGGTTCCGATCCCACCCGTCAGCCCGAGAACCCGCATGGCGGGATTATATCCCATGGCACCCGGTCCGCGTTGACAAGACGGGGAGAGGGTGGTACGTTCGAGAAGAATGAATCACCGTTCATTCCACCCCCCACAGGGAAAGGAGGAGGCGATGGCCGACACGACCGTGAAGGGGTTCTTCGAGTCTCTCGAGTCGAAGCTGAACGCCGACCCGTCGAAGATGGCCGGGATGGCGAGCGTCTACCAGTTCAAGGTCGGCGCGGACGCCTACCAGGTCACGATGAAGGAAGGGAAGGCCGCGGTGGCGGCGGGGGAGGCCTCCTCGCCGAACTGCACCGTGACCATGGCCGAGAACGACTTCCTGGACATGGTCGCCGGAAGGCTGAACGGCCAGATGGCCTTCATGACCGGGAAGCTGAAGGTGGCGGGGGACATGGGGCTCGCCCTGAAGCTGGGCTCCTTCCTCAAGGTGTGACGGCGATACGGGTTGGCCTCTGAGGGGACATCCGCGATCCGGGAGGCGGCGAGGGCCATCGCCGCCCGGGGGAACTGCGTGGCGCTGACCGGGGCGGGGATCTCCGTGGAGAGCGGCATCCCGGCGTTCCGCGGCGCGCAGGGGATGTGGGACCGCTTCGATCCGATGGAGTACGCCACCATCGGGGCCTTCCGGAGGGATCCGGGGAAGGTCTGGAGGATGCTCGCGGAGATGCTGGAGATCCTCGAGCGGGCGGCCCCGAATCCGGCGCACCGGGGGATCGCCGAGCTGGAGTCGCGGGGGCTGCTGCGGTCGGTCATCACCCAGAACGTGGACGGGCTGCACCAGGCGGCCGGTTCCCGCGGGGTGATCGAGTTCCACGGAAGCGCCCGGGAGCTGGTCTGCCTCTCCTGCCCGAACCGCTACCCGACCCGCGAGAAGGTCCTGGAGGGGATCCCCCCCCGGTGCGGGTGCGGGACGATCCTCAAGCCCGACATCGTCTTTTTCGGGGAGCAGATCCCCCGCGCCGCGATGGAGATGGCCGAAAGCGAAGCGGAATCGGCCGCGGTTCTTTTGGTGGTGGGAACCTCCGCCGAGGTGAGCCCCGCCTGCGACATCCCGCTCCTTGCGCGCAGGCAGGGAGCGTTCATCATCGAGGTCAACCCGGAGGAAACGGTCCTGACCCGGTCGCTTTCGGACACCCACCTCCGGGAGAGCGCGGGCACCGCGCTTCCGAAGATCCTTGCGGAAATCCGGAAATCGCCCGCCCCCCCCTCGAGCGCTCCGTCATAAAAAAATTTCATCCGCATTAACTCTTTTTCCCCGTTTCCGGGGTGACCCCCTCGCAGGGAGTTGATTTTCCGCAGGGTTTCCCCCGTTTCCTCCCGGTATGGATCTTGCCCCGGATCTGTTCCGGGAGGGTCCCGTGTCCCGAAGATGCGGCCTTACGCTGCTGGAAGTGCTGATCGCGCTGACCATTCTCTCCGTCGGATTGATGGGGATCGCCATGCTCCAGATCACGGCGGTGCGGGGAACCGCGTCCGTCGGCCTCTCCACCACGGCGGCCCGGTACGCGCAGGACCAGCTGGAGATCTTCCGGGGGATCCCATTCGGGGAGATCGTCACCTCGCCCGGGATCGGCGACGAGGGGAAGCCGGAGTATCCGGCGCTTCCTACAACTCCCGGCGTCTCCTCGATCCTGTCCGGGAACGGGATCCGCATCTATCGGGTGTGGGCCGTCTCCGGGACGACCCCATCGCTGAAGACCATTTCGGTCTGGTCCTGCTGGAAGGATGAGAAGGGGGCGTGGCACTCGATACACCTGGCGACGCACCGGGGGGATCTGTCGTGACGGCGGCATCCGGAGCTCCTCCGCGCGGAGGACGGGATGGATTCACCCTGATCGAGATCCTGGTCGCCCTCGCGATCTTTTCCGTGGTGATGACGGGGGTCTTCGGCCTCCTCCTCCTCCAGCAGAGAGTCTTCGCACGGCAGGGGGGTCTCGAGGAAATGCGGCGAAACCTCCGCCGGGGGATCCACCTGATCGAGCGGGAGCTGCAGCGCGCCGGGTACGGGCTCCCCCCCGGGGCTGCCGTCCGGCTTCCGGCCGGGATGACCGGCGACGCCTCCGTGCTCCTGGTTTCCGGCATGGGGCTGGCTTCGGGCGGAGAACACGGCTCCGACCTCTTCTATGTCGCGCATTCCCCCCTGCGCCCGGACCGTCTCGCCCGGAGGATGGCGACCGCATCCTCGGCGCTTGCGGTGGAAGGGACCATTCCCTGGAAAGAGGGGGACATCGGGATCATCGCCGACGGGATGCACGCCGACATCTTCCGGGTTTCGCGGGTCGACGGGGGAGAGATCCTGCACCATGCCGCCGCCGGGGCCTTCGACGGAAAGATGATGAAGTCCTACGGGGAGGGCGCCCTGGTCGCGAAGGTCATGCTGGCCGGGTATGCCGTCTCCGGGTCGGGCGACTCCGCCCCTCCGGCGATCGTGCGCCGTGTCGTGGATCCGGACGGAAACCTGGGAAGTCAGGCCGTCGTGGAGGGGATCGAGGAGATGCGGGTGCGGCATTCGATGCGGGAAGGCGTCCGGGTCCGCCTGGTCGCCCGCAGCCGGTACGCCCCGGGCGATCCCGGGCAACGGACGATGGAGGCGGTGGTCGGGCTCCGGAACGCGGGGGACGCTCCGTGAGAACGGGGGATCGGAAGGGGAGCGCCCTCGTGATCACGATGCTCCTCCTGGTGATCCTGACCGTGCTCGGGATCTACGCGGTCGGCCTTTCCACCTCGGGGCTCGAGTCGGTTTCCGGGGAGGAGCGGGAGCGTGCGGCGAGAAACGCCGCGGAGGCGGGAGCCTGGTACGGGCTCGACCGTCTTCCGTTGCCCCTGGCGGAGCGCGGATCCCTTCTCCCCAACGGCGCACGGTACGATGTGACCGTTTCGCCCACCGGCACGGAGCCGCTCCCGGGATACGACAGCGGCTGGATGCGCGCGACCTTCCATATCCGCTCGACCGGGATCGCCCCGAGGGCCAACAAAATCCGAAGGGTGACGGAGGCGGAAGCCGCCTTCGGCCCCGTCCCCTCGGGAACGGGATACTTCCGGGGAAAGCTTCCCGCCCCGCTCTCCCGGTCCGCCCCGGTCCTGGTGGGTCCGCCGTCCTCCGCGTACCTCGATTCCCGAGACCCTTCCGCGCGAAACGCCTTCGCAGGCCGGCATGCGCGGAGGAAACCGGTGCACCTCTTGTACGCGGACGATGGGACGCTCCGCGCACACGATGCCGGGTTCAGCGATCCGGACGGCAAGACGCCTGGCTACGCCACGGGAACCGGAGAACCGATCTGGACCTTTCTCCCCGGCTTTCTGAAAGAGGAGAGGGCGGCTCCGGGAGGGGAGGCGGAAAGCTTGCCGGCGGCCGCGGAGGGGCCGCTGGCGGTGGCGGATATCCGGCTCGCAGCGGTTTCGGGCCCGGCGATGACGGCACGGGAGACCGGGTGGCGCACCGTCGCGGTGGCCGCCGCCGGCCCGCGCGGGAGAGCGGTTTTCGCGCTGGACATCACCGATCCCGCCTCTCCCGGCTACCCGTCGCTGATGTGGGAGGTCGCGAAGCGGCAGGTTCCCATTCTCGGACAGGCCCTGTCGGCCCCTGTGATCGGGAAGGTCCGGGCCCCGGCGGGACGTCTCGACGCGCCGGGCGAGACGGTGGACCGGTGGGTGGTCCTCCTGGGAGCCGGGAAAGCGATCCGGCGCGGCCGGCCGGACCGGGTCGAGCCGCCGGCGTCGGAGACTCTCGTTTCCCGGACCGACCCGGGAGATGAGGGCAGGGCGATCCTCGTCCTGGAGGCGTCGACCGGGAAGGTGCTGCAGATCCTCACCCATCCCGCCATGGGCGAGGTCGTGGCCTCCCCGGCGGTTGCCCCGGACCTGGAAGGGTATATCGAGCGGGTCTACCTGGGAGACCTCTCCGGCAATCTCTGGCGCGCGACGGTGGGCGAATCCGGCGACTTCGATCTGGGGGGAGGGCCCTTCTTTTCCGTCGCCGGCGAGCATGCCGCAAGGGCGATCCATGGCAGGTGCGCGGTCGCGCAGGGCGAGGGGGAATATCCCGGCCTGTGGGTCTTTTTCGGGACCGGGGATGTTGAAGATCCTCCGGACGGCTCGCCCGGCGGCATCTACGCGGTATACGATGACGCCCCTTCTGGCCGGGTGCGTGGGGCGTTAGGCATGACACTCACGGAGCGTGACCTGGCCGACGCGACCCGCTTTTTCGCCCGGATCGGCGAGCGCGAGCCTCCCTTCCCCATCCCGGGGGGGAAGTACCGGGGGTGGCATGCCGCGTTGCCGGGGAATGGAGAAACACTGTTCTCCGCGCCGAAGGTCTTTTTCTCCAATCTCTATTTCACCACCTACGAGCCGGCCTCCGGAAACCGAAAAGAAGGGGGAACGGTTCGTGTCTACGGGTTCGGGATGGCCCCGGGTAAGAATCCGGGATTTCCCGCGCTGCCCGGGCTGGACAGGGCCAGGCCGGGGGTCCCGGAGAGATACGTGCCGACTGCCAGGGTCCGAAAGGTCGGAACCGGGGGAATGCCCTCAGGCCCGGAGATGACGTTTCACGAACCCGGGAGGGCCCATGTCCATGTGGGTTTCTCGGCCGGCTCGGACGAGGCGATCGAGGTTCCGGCTCCGGACAAACGGAAATCGATCCTGTCCTGGAAAAACGTGCAGCCGTAACGAGAGGGGATTAAAAACTTTTATCCCGATTAACCTTTTTGGGCGGCCACAGGTTTATGGAAAATGCGATAACAAGGAATATCAGGAGGTTGCACAGACATCCAGGTTGGTACGGCTTTTGTACTCCAGGTGGGCGTGATCTTTGGGATGGAAACCGGTAAAGGATTGCGGCGAATTGTCCGTAAACAGATTAGGATCGGGACGAAGGTCGGGAAACGAGGGAGGCGAAGATGTCGGGTAACGGGACGGGCAGGGGAAACCGGGTGACGTGGGCGGCGGCCG
>MGPV01000066.1:46189-78159 GCA_001797615.1 Deltaproteobacteria bacterium GWC2_65_14 | reverse complement strand
CGCATATGAGGCAACCGCACCTGGGCGAGAAGGCAATAAGATTCAAAGCCCGATAGTCATCCGGAAGGGGCGGGAGTAGATGCGACGGGTATATGGGGGGAAGGTGGGTGCGCAATACCCGGGGAGATCTGTCCGCTTGCCGATCCGGCTACCGACGCTGAGAGGCGTCGGGATGAGCGGGCAGAAGTCAGCCGAGGTCGTACGAGCCGGCCTGACCAACCGGCCAAGGGCCGAACCTGTCAGGAAGCGCGAGACGGACTCTCTGTGCGTTCCGAGCAGACGCTCCGAAAGGGGGCCTGGAAGCCGGAGGTCGCGGACGGAATCCGCAAGGTAAGGCTGGGCGCTCGTAGGACGGCAGGCGAGGAAGTCACCAAAACGCCGAACGGCAGGAACCGCCGTATACGGAACCGTACGTACGGTGGTGTGGGAGGACGGGGGCCGTAAGGCCCCCGTCCTACCCGATTCGATCCGTTTCGTTACGTCCTCCCGGAGGTTCTTCCTGTGGCGAATTGACTCGTACATGGATTCGGTGTGCAGCGGTTTTTGCATCAAGGCGACATCCTTGACAGGGATTTCGCAGGTCCACCCGAACCGGCGGGCGATATGGGCCATGGTTGCCTCACGGTAAAAGATCGCATGGGTCGGATCGCGACGGTAATGCCAGGAAGCAAAGTGAACGTCGTCGGACAGGAAACAGGTCATGACCGCCAACCATCCGCCCGGCCGCAACATCGTGTCGAACCGGGTGAACTCCTCGGCCGGCCGATGGAAGTGCTCGATGGTTTCGGTACAGGTGATGAAGTCGTAACAGCCGTCGAGCGTTTTCGGATCGGGGTAAAAAAACGGGTCGAACAATCTCATCCGGTGCCCGGCCTCGCGCAGCATGCAGGCAAGGACCGGTCCAGGGCCACACCCGTAGTCCAGCCCATCCGCGCTCGGGGGCAGCCGCTTTAACAAAGGATCGGAGAGTTTCGACAAAAACCGCCGATATCTCTTATCCTCCGGATGGTTCCGGTGCTGGCAATAGCGCGCGTATTCTTCGTCGGGCGGAACCCGTTGGGCAGGATCCAGGAAAGTCGCCTGGCAAGCACTGCAGCGCTGGTGGTCACGGTCTTTTACGCCCGCGAAAAAACTTGTGGAGAACGCACCGCACACGATGCAGCGGCCGTTCAACCTGGGACTGTGGGAATGCATGATTGTTCTCATTGTTTTGCCTGCCGATAATCTATTATGACTCATCGCGCCTGCCTTCATCTTTCCGTTGATGGCCTTATAATGGAAACGAATGCAGGGGGCCGGATCGATTGGCCCGGCTCCGGAGGATCGTAGTTGCCCGCTTTTCGTCACGACCCAATCGCTTTTGTTCCGGTCGGTGCGCCCGCAGCCTTGACCGTAACGCCGCCCTGATGCGCCCGCAAGCAGCCAATCGCATTTCCCTGGACAATTGCATGCGAGGGCCGGGCTGACGGAATGTCACTGCCCGGCTGCGGAGGCCGGGCGTGAGCGACAACCACCGCATCCAGAGTGAAATCTCAAGGCGAAGAACCTTCGCCATCATTTCCCATCCGGACGCCGGCAAGACGACGCTGACCGAAAAGTTGCTCCTCTACGGCGGCGCCATCCACCTGGCGGGCGCCGTCAAAGAGCGGCGGGGCGGCCGTCAGACGACCAGCGACTGGATGGAGCTGGAGAGGCAGCGCGGCATCTCCATCACGACGAGCGTCCTTCAATTCGAATACGAAGGTTGCCGGATGAACCTTCTGGACACGCCTGGCCACAACGATTTCAGCGAGGACACTTACCGGACTTTGGCGGCGGCCGACAGCGCCGTGATGCTGATCGACAGCGTGAAGGGCGTCGAGCCGCAGACGATCAAGCTCTTCGAGGTCTGCCGCCTCCGCCGCACGCCGGTCGTGACCTTCATCAACAAGATGGACAGGCACGGACGGGAACCGCTCGAACTGCTGGACGAAATCGAGCGGGTGCTCGGCATTCCGACCAGCCCCGTGAACTGGCCGATCGGCTCCGGATCCGAGTTCCAAGGAGTGTACGACCGATGGTCGCGCAACGTGCTCCGCTTCGTGCGCGCCGAGGGAGGATCGCGGAGAGCCCCCATGCATGTGGATGACCTTCACGCTCCCGGGTTCCGGGAGATGGTCGGGGATTCCACCCACCACCATTTGCTGGACGAGCTGACTCTTCTTGACGGAGCCGGGAGCGGCTTCAATATAGAACGGTTCATGCGCGGGGAGGTCACCCCTGTTTTTTTCGGAAGCGCCATCAATAATTTCGGCGTGGAGCCATTTCTCGAAAGATTTCGCACCATCGCACCGGCGCCGGGAGATTTCTCCAGCTCGGACGGAAGGGTGGCCGCGAAGATGCCCCGATTCTCCGGTTTCGTGTTCAAGATCCAGGCGAACATGGATCCCCTGCACCGGGACCGGGTCGCGTTCGCCCGGGTCTGCTCCGGGAGGTTCCGCCGGGGGATGGAGGTGAACCATGTCCGGACCGGGAAGGTGCTGACGCTGAACCGCACGCTGCAATTCCTCGGGCAGGAACGGGTGTTCATCGACGAGGCGTTCGCCGGGGATGTGATCGGCATCTGGGACCCGGGGGTGCTTCGCATCGGGGATACGCTCTCCGAGCAGGGGGAATGGGAATTCGAGGGCATCCCGCGGTTCTCCCCCGAGCATTTCGTGCGGGTTCGGCTTGCCGATCCGATGAAACGGAAGCAGCTCAAAAAGGGATTGGAGCAGCTCTCGGAGGAGGGGGCCGTTCAGCTATTCTTCGACCGCACGCGGCTTGAGCGCGATCCGGTGCTGGGCGCGGTCGGTGTCCTGCAATTCGACGTCACGCAACACCGGTTGAAGAGCGAGTACGGCGTTTCCGTTTCGCTGGAACATCTTCCCTTTCGGATCGCACGCTGGGTCGAACCCAAGCCGGGTGAGCAGGGCGGAAACGCCTCTATTCCGTCGGAACGCGGCTGCAAGAACCTGGTCGACATCGAAGGCCGAGACATCATGTTGTTCGATAGTGAATGGAAGCTTGGCATAGTCGAGGAGAGATATCCGGGTTTGCGATTCGTAGCCGCCATGCAACCAGGCCGAAGCGGGCGATCCACGAACATTGGATGATGTCGCTACCGGTTCGGCCGCGTGTCCCGTGACCGCAATGCGCGTTCACTGATAGCGGGGCGGTAGATACCTTGGGGCAAGGACAAGATGCGCTGTTGGATTAGCGGTGATAGGTGTAGCATGCGCATGATCTGGGTTACTCGGGCGCGCGTGATTCCCTCCTGGCGGGCGATGTCGGCTTGGTTGGCAATCTTGCCGGAATCCAATAGAGCTTGCCACTCGATGGCTTTGGGGAGCCAGGTAAATTGACAACGAAACCTCAGGGATTCGTTGGGTTAGAATAAAAACAGGGGAAATGGTTGGTGCTGCCGACCGTTTCCCCTGGGTCGTTTGAGGGTTCCGGAACGGGACGCCTTCGACAGGACGCGAGGATAGTCATATGCATACCGAATCCATAGAGCGGTGGGTACACGACCACACCTTCGGCCAAGACCGGAAGAAATCCGCTGAGCACCGGACGCTGATCGTCATCGTCATTACATTGGTGACGATGGTAGTTGAGATCGCGGCGGGGATTGCCTTCGGCTCGATGGCCCTCCTGGCGGACGGTCTCCATATGGGAAGCCATGCTTCGGCGCTGGCCATTTCCGCCTTTGCCTACTACTACACCCGCCGCCATGCCAAGGATGCGCGGTTCAACTTCGGCACCGGCAAGGTGAGTTCACTGGCGGGATTTGCCAGCGCGGTGATGCTCGTTCTCTTTGCTCTGGTCATGGCCGGTGAAAGCATTGCACGGTTCATATCTCCCGTGGCCATCGGATTCAACCAGGCGATCTTTATTGCGGTTCTCGGACTGATCGTCAACGGCATATGCCTGGTGATCCTCGGCGGATACGGCCACTCCCACGGACAAAGCAGCCGGGAGGATGACGGGGGCGACCTTGACAGCCACGATCACAAGCATTCCCATGATCATCGTGACGGTCACAACCAAAAGGTCCCCGCCCATTCCTCTCGTCGCCACGAGCAGCAGGACCACAATTTCCGGTCCGCCTATCTCCATGTGCTGGCGGACGTACTGACCTCGGTGCTGGCGATCTTCGCCCTTCTGGCGGGGAAGTATCTGAGACAAGTCTGGCTTGATCCGTTCATGGGCATAGTCGGAGCGGCGTTGGTGATACGCTGGTCCTGGGGGCTGCTCCATTCATCGGCTCGTGTGCTTCTCGACATGCAGGCCCCTGAAAAACTGAGGGAAGAGATCAGGAAGGCGATCGAATCCGAGGGCGACAATCGGATTTCCGACATGCATGTGTGGTCGGTAGGCCCTGGGATATATGGGGCGGAAATAGCCGTTGTCTCTTCTCGACCCTTGGAAACCGCCGGTTACTATGACCTCCTGCCCAGGAATCTCGGAATTGTGCACGTCACGGTCGAGACGCACCCGTGCGCATCCCCCACCCATAAGGCGCCATGAAAAATTCCCGTGATATTCGGTAACTCGATCCTTCCCCCAAACTCTTTACCCTCCGTTTTTTTATTATCTTATCCGGCCCGTTACTTCCTCGTAGATTTTCTTCCGGTGGCGTATCCCGAGGACATATACGACCTCCCCCTCGACTTTGAAAACTACGCGGTAATCTCCCACCCGGAGCTTCCAATAACCCCCCAGGTTCTTCCTCAGGGGAAGCCCGTACTCCTGGGGCGCCGTCATCAGGCGGGACTCGATCGCCCTGCGGATGCGATCCCGCATTTTCACGTTGATCCGGGGAAGATCGATCTCTTTGACGGCGGGGTGATACTTGACCGCAAACGCCACGTTATCCCCAGACATCCTTGTGGGCGAGTGCCCGGGAACGCTTCAGAGACTTTTCTCGCGACTCCGCGATGCGGCCAAGATCGATGTCTTCCCGGATCTCAATGGCTTCCTTGACGAGGTCTCGCACAACCGTCGAAAGCGATACCCCTTCTTCCTTCGCCAATTGATCCACCGCCTCGTAGAGCGGCTTCTCCAGCACCACATTCACTCTCGGATTCCTCGCAGGCATCGGTGTCTCCTCCTTCCGTCCAAAGTGTACCACTTTGGACGCGCCGGGGGAAGGGTTGCCTCGGAACTTGCCGTTCGCCCAGGAGACGAACTCGGCTGTCTGTTCGCGGTAGGCGGCCACTGGGGCATCCTGATGGACGACCTGGGCGACAAGGACGGTCCGGAAATGGATCTCCGGTTCAACCCATCCGGGGCGGGATCTAATACTGTACACTTGGGGAGGCAGCGATATCTCCCCTTCTTTCCAGGGGGTTTTCATGCATAGAGCGGGTTGGGGAACCTCCACCCCGCATATTTTTAAATTGCACTGTTCGGATGCATGGGCTCCGCATCCAATCTTCGCACTCACCGGAATCCTCTTCATATCTGACGGATTGACCTAGGTCAATGTCACGGAATCGCGGGAGTGATACACGGGAACCAGTCACAGGAAAGGAGGGCCGGCGTCGTCCCGGCCCGTCCGGGGAGGCGCGCAGGCCGGATCCCATGCCGTGGTCACGCGCCACATGTCCCGCCTGCAAGGTGGAACTGGTCTACGGTCCCGGGAAGAGGACGAGCAGTTCCGGGGGGGATATCCCCTGTCCGTACCTGACCCTGCCTTTCGCCGAACTTCGCGCGGGCCACGACCAGATCTATTTCGGTCACTGGAGGAAGGCGGAGTCGACGCAGTCGGATATCCGGAGGGCATACAACCAGCTCGGACGTCATCTGACCGCAATCGGCGACACCCTCTCCAACAAGGAACTCCCGTCGGCGCAATGCGATCTGGCCAAGGCGCGCGAGGCGTGTCTCTCCGGCGACCCGCGGGAGGACTCTCCGGACCTTCTCCTGCGGCTGGACAACGCCCTCTCCTATGCACACCGCGCCATCAACGATCTTCTCCACGAGAGCGGGCTTCCTTCCCACCACCCCATGGATTTTGCATCGTGGTACGACGCGCCGGAGGTGCCGTTCCAGGACGATCTTTGAGGTTTCCCCTTTCGGCGGGCGAGAACGTCCTCTGGGGATCGCTATCCGTTGGGGCAATAGATGGCGCCCTTGACGGATTGGAACCGATCCTGACCAGTGCCCGGATTCGTCCTGCTCGACGGGCACCAGGACTGGTCGCTATCCTTCATCGGCGCCGAGGTCGAACCGGTCACCGGCTATACCGCCGTGGAGTTCGTTCGCGGAGCCGCAGGTGATCGGAGGCGATGAGCGCTTCCTGCCGGTATCCCGCCTGCTTGATCCTCTTCCCCAGCATCAGGTCGTCGGCGACCTCGAGCCGGAGCGCCTCGTGCCCGCCGATCCCCTCGTAGGCGGCGCGGCGAACGAGGTTGAAGGCGCCGATACCGACGTAGATGTTTTTTGACGCCGAGCCGGCCGCCCAGGCCTTCACCCCGACGAGGAACAGCATCGCGAAATAACTCTTGGCGGCGTCCTCCCAGTATCCACCGGAGACAAGGCCCGGCATCAGGGCGAGATGATCCAGCCGCCGGCCGACCAGAAATCGCACGGCGTGACGCAAGGTCTCCGGGGCAAACACCACGTCCCCGTCGGTGAAGAGGAGAAGCTCCCCCTCGGCCCGGTTGGCTCCCGCCTGCATCGCGTGGCACTTCCCCAGCCATCCTTCGGGCAGCTCCGCGATATGGAGGGCGCGCACCCGGGGCTCTTCCGCCGCGATCCGGTCGAGGATCGCGGCCGTTTCGTCCCGGGACCGGTCGTTTACGGCGATCACCTCGAGGGCGGGGTAGTCCA
Source organism: Deltaproteobacteria bacterium GWC2_65_14 (assembly GCA_001797615.1). Taxonomy (NCBI): domain Bacteria; class Deltaproteobacteria; species Deltaproteobacteria bacterium GWC2_65_14. The sequence continues at coordinate 71,304 of MGPV01000066.1, read as the reverse complement.
GGCGCGCAAGCGACCGCAGCGCCTCCCCGACCTTCTCCGCCTCGTCGCGTGCCGGAACGACGACCGTGACCTTCGGCCGCACGGGGGGATCGGGCACGGGCCCGGCGCGGCGCTGTCAAGGAGAAGGTGGTTCAGGTCCCGCAGGTTTGGCGAAAAAACCCCGTTCCCTTTGCCGTGGCTAGATCGTTCGTTTGGGCATATCTTTTTTTCCGGGGCACGCCACCCCGCCCCCTGAATCGCCATCTAATCGTTGTAACGGCGTATGTTTGGGCTCACCGGTGCCATCCAACAAGGTGCGTCGCCGGAAGGCCGGGAGGAGGCCCCCGAAATGAAACCGAACGTTCCGGTCCGTACATGGTGCGTCCTGGTTGCGGCGATCCTGATCCTGCCTCTCCGTGTGACAGCGGCTGCCCTCGGAGAGGGGACCGCGGGAGGGACGTCCAACCGGGGTCTGCTCGACGGCAGGGTCTTCGTCGTCGAGAGAGGCGAAGCGGGGAGGCAGGCCGACGGGAAGGACACGTTGATCTTCCGGAACGGGCGTTTCCTCTCGGCCAGCTGCGAAAAGGGGCATGGGTTCGGCGACGGGGCCTACACGTCGTCGGAACGGGGAGGAGACATACTCTTCGCGGCCGACATCCGCAGCGATACCCAGGGGACGATCCACTGGGAGGGCACGGTTCGGGGGGACAGGATCGACGTTCAGTACACCTGGGCCGGCAAACCGAAATGGTACAGATCCAACCCGTCCCCCACGGTGCATTGGGCCCGCTCCGTCACGGAATGGGGGATGAAGGATCCCGGACCTCCAGGGGGAGGCGCGGTCTCTCATCTTCTGGACGGGAAAACCTTCCACGTGAAAGCCGGGGAGCAGGGGAAAGGGGCCGACCATGACGACTACCTGATCTTCCAGGACGGCATGTTCACGTCCAGCGGGTGCGTGGAATCGTGGAACTTCCGGAATGCGGCCTATTCGGCAACCGCGGAAGACGGCGGAATCCGTTTCCTGGCCCAATTGGTAAGCACGACGCACGGCACCTTGACCTGGGACGGGACCGTGCGGGGAGATGCCGTGGATGCGACGGCCCGGTGGGTTCACGAAAAGTGGTACTGGACGATCGACCGGGAGTACTGGTACCGGGGGAGCCGGGTCGAATAGCCGGGCCGGGAAAGGAGTTCGTGTCGTCCCGTGGAAGAGACCGACAATGCCCGTTCCACCGAAAGGGCGCACAGGATGCGGGAAGACGGAGCCGTAGCGGCTCGGAGCAGGATCTCCCTCGCGGTCAAGATCGCCCTGTTTCTGGCCGTTCTCCTTTTCCTCAATTACGCGGTCGGGTGGCTGGCAAACCGCATCGCATTCCAGATGTGGCCACGCCATGTAACCATGACTCTTTTCCTGCTCTTCGCCACCGCTGCCTTGTACATCCTCCTGCTGGCGGTTCCCTTCCTGCCCGGAATCGAGCTGGGGCTCATGCTCATGGCGATGCTCGGAACCCGTGGGATCCTGCTTGTATACCTCTGCACGGTCTTCGCGCTTTCCCTAAGCTTCCTGTTCGGGCGGCTTCTTCCTCCCCGTTACCTCGCCCGCGGGTTCGACTGGTTCAACCTTCACCGGGCGCGGGACCTGATCCTGTCCCTCGATCCGCTGGACCCGGAGGAGCGCCTCCGGTTTCTCCTTCGGAACGCGCCGTCGCGGATCGTCCCGTTCCTCCTGCGGCACCGCTACCTGATCATCGGCGTTCTTTTCAACCTTCCCGGGAATGCCCTGATCGGAGGGGGCGGCGGAATCGGTCTCGTCGCCGGGATGAGCCGCCTCTTCCCGTTTCCGAAATATATCCTCCTGGTCTGCCTGGCGATCACCCCCGGCCCGATCCTCTTCCTCCTGCGCTCCGCCCTGCGCGGGTAAGGACACGGATCAACGGGAGTCTGCGAGCCCCGCCGTTCCCGGTTGCATTCGGGCCCCGCGCCGCGCAGGATAGGGGCGTATGGAGTCGAGGGGGAAGAGAGGGTTTCTGGGGCGGTGGTTTGGGGATCGCTGGCCTGCCTGGGCGGCCCGTTTCCTCTTTGTCTGGTCGAAGCTGGTCCGGACCCGGGTGATCGGGATGGAGCAGAAGGACCGGTTTCCCGGGGCCTGCTTTGCCCACTGGCATGGGGACGAGATCGCCCTGCTGCCGGTGGGCGGCCGCATGGGGGTCACGATCCTGGTCAGCCGTTCCCGGGACGGAAAGAGCATGGCCAGGGCGGCCCGTACCCTCGGATATCGGGTAGTGAGAGGTTCCTCGAGCCGCGGCGCGGTGGGGGGGTTGCTGGCCCTGATGAAAACGGTCCGGGAAGGGCACCATGTCGTGCTGGCGGTGGACGGCCCGCGGGGGCCGCGCGGGGTGTGCAAGCCGGGAATCGTCCGGGTGGCCCAGAAGGCCGGGGTGCCGCTCTTTCCCGCGGGAGTCGCCGTCTCCCGGCGGTTCGTCTTAAAAAGGTCATGGAACCAGGTCTACCTGCCGTTGCCGTTTTCCCGCCTGGTGGTGCTCATCGGCGAGCCGATGCATTTCCCGAAAGAGGCGTCCGAGGAGGAGATGGACCTCTTCTGCCGGCAGGTGGAGGAGGCCTTGAGACGGGCCGCCGCCGGGGCGGAGGAAGCGCTGGCGAGCTGGCGGTGAAAGGCATTCACCGGGACGGGAGGGACGATTCCGGATGCGGGCGGTGATCCAGAGGGTAGGCGGCGCCTCCGTGACGGTCGACGGGAAGGCGGTCGGCCGGATCGGCCAGGGGCTGCTGGTGCTCGCCGGGTTCGCTCCCGGGGACGACGGCGCGGCGGTCCGCTGGATGTGCGAGAAGATCGCGCGCCTTCGGATCTTCGAGGACGAAGCGGGGAAGATGAACCGGAGCGTCGACGACATCGGCGGGGGGATCCTGCTCGTTCCCCAGTTCACCCTCTATGGGGATGCCTCGAAGGGGAACCGGCCGAGCTTCACCGGCGCGGCTCCTCCCGACCGTGCGGAGGCGCTCTATGAGGAGACGATCCGCACCCTGCGGGAAATCGTGGGGGTCCCCGTGGAGGCCGGGATCTTCGGCGCGGCAATGCAGGTGGAACTGGTCAACGACGGCCCCGTCACCATCCTCCTCGAGCGGTAGTCGGCTTACGCTTTTTCGAGGTACCGGTTCACCCCGGCGGCGGCCAGCCGGCCGGAGTCGATCGCCCGCACGACGAGCGACGCACCGAGCACGGCGTCCCCCGCGGCGAAGATCCCCGGCGCCGAGGTCATCCGGTCGGCGTCGACCTGAAGGTTCCCGCGCTCGTCGAGGGCCAACCCCATCCCGCGGACCAGCGGCCCGTGCTCGACGTGGACGAACCCCGTGGAGAGCAGGACGAGATCGGCCGCCAGCTCGAACTCCGAGCCGGGGATCTCGCGGAAGGTTTGCCGCCCGCCCTCGTCGGGCTCCGACCAGTCGAGTTTCACGCACCGGAGCTTCTTCACGCCGGAACGGTCGCCGACGAACTCCTTCGTGGAGATGCCCCACAACCGGTCGCACCCCTCCGCCTGGGAGGAGGAGGTCCGCATGATCTGGGGCCAGGTCGGCCACGGATTCGTCGGGGCCCGCTCCTCGGGCGGCTTCGGAAGCAGCTCCAGCTGATGGATGGAGGCCGCCCCCTGGCGCCGGCTGGTCCCCACGCAGTCGGAGCCGGTGTCGCCGCCGCCGATCACCACGACCCGCTTCCCCCGGGCGCTGATCCCGCCGTTGGCCCCCGGGGCCTCTCCGTCCACCCTCCGGTTCTGCTCCGTCAGGAAATCCATGGCGAAGTGGACCCCGGGAAACTCCCGGCCGGAGATCGGGAGATCCCTGGGGACGGTGGCGCCCGCCGTGATCACGACGGCGTCGAACGTCCGGGCCAGGTAGGCCGCGGAGAGGTCGCTCCCGATCGTTACCCCGGCCTCGAAGACGACCCCTTCCGCCCGCATCTGCTCGAGCCGGCGGTCGATCACCCACTTCTCCAGCTTGAAGTCCGGGATGCCGTACCGGAGGAGCCCCCCCATCTTCGGCGCCCGCTCGAAGAGGATGACCTCGTGCCCGGCCCGGGCGGCCTGCTGCGCCGCCGCCAGCCCCGCGGGGCCGGAGCCCACGACGGCGACCTTCTTGCCGGTCCGGAAGGGGGAGGGCTCGGGGACGATCCACCCCTCCCGCCAGCCCATCTCGACGATCTGCAGTTCGATGTGGCGGATCGTGACGGGAGGGGTGTTGATGTCGAGCGTGCAGGCGGTCTCGCACGGCGCCGGGCAGACCCGCCCGGTGATCTCCGGGAGGTTGCAGGTGTCGTGGAGGAAGTCCAGCGCCTTCCGCCACTGCTTCCGGTACACCATTTCGTTCCATTCGGGGATCCGGTTTTTCACCGGGCAGCCGTAGACGTGGCAGTAGGGGATCCCGCAGTCCATGCACCGCGAGGCCTGGATCTCCAGCCGGTCGACCGGAAGCGACGTCTCCACCTCCTGGTAGTCGCGGATCCGCTCCTCGACGGGTCGGTAGGGGGGGGCCTCCCGGGGGTGCTCGAGGAAGCCGGTCGGCTTACCCATGGTAGACCTCCTCGGTCGCGGAGAGGGTGTCCTCGTCCCGGCCCTGCTCCTGTTTCATCCTCTCGAGCACCTTCCGGTAGTCCACCGGCATCACCTTGACGAAGAGGGGGAGCCGGGACTCCCACTCGTCGAGGATCGTCTTCGCGCGGTCGCTGGCGGTGAAACGGTAGTGGTTCTCGATCATCGTCCGGAGCTCCCGCCGGTCCTCCTTCCTCCAGACGGTCTCCACGTCCACCATGTCGAGGTTGCACCGGGTGTCGAACAGCTCCGTCTCGTCGTAGACGTAGGCGATCCCGCCGCTCATCCCCGCGGCGAAGTTGTACCCGGTCTTCCCGAGGACGACGACCACCCCACCGGTCATGTACTCGCACCCGTGGTCGCCCAGACCCTCCAGCACCGTCTTCGCGCCGCTGTTGCGGACCGCGAACCGCTCCCCCGCGGTCCCGTAGAGGTAGAGCTCTCCCCCCGTGGCCCCGTAGAGGACCGTGTTCCCGGCGATCACGTTCTTGCGGGGAAGGAACCCCGAACCCGGAGGAGGGACCACGACGATCCTGCCCCCCGACATCCCCTTGGCGAGGTAGTCGTTCGTGTCGCCCGCGACGCGGATCGTGATCCCCGGCGCGAGGAACGCCCCCAGGCTCTGCCCCGCCGAGCCGGTGAAGTTGATCCGGATCGTGTCCTCGGGGAGCCCCTTCGGTCCGAACCGCCGCACGACCTCGCCGCTCAGCGTCGCCCCCACCGACCGGTGGACGTTCCGGATCGGCATCTCGATGTAGACCGGCTCCCCCTTGACGAGCGCGGGTTCCGCCTCGCGGAGAAGCTGGGCGTCCAGCGTCCCCTCCACGTCGTGGGGCTGGTGCCGGACGCTGCGCCGGCACACGTCCGGCCCGCCGGAGGGGGGGAGGAGGACCGCGGAGAAATCGAGCCCCTGCGCCTTCCAGTGGTCGACGGTCGGCTCCGCCTCGAGCCTCTCCACCCGGCCCACCATCTCGTCGACCGTCCGGAACCCGAGTGCGGCCATGTACTCCCGCAGCTCCTGCGCGAGGAACCGGAAGAAGTGCACCACATGCTCCGGCTTTCCGGCGAACTTCGCCCGGAGAACGGGGTCCTGGGTGGCCACCCCCACCGGGCAGGTGTTCAGGTGGCATTTCCGCATCATCACGCAGCCGAGAGTGACCAGCACCGTGGTCCCGAACCCGAACTGCTCCGCCCCCATCAGTGCGGCGATGGCCAGGTCGCGCCCCGTCTTGAGCTGCCCGTCCGTCTGGACGACGATCCGGTCCCGGAGCCGGTTGTGGATCAGCGCCTGCTGGGTCTCCGCCAGCCCCAGCTCCCAGGGGAGCCCGGCATGCTTGATCGAGGTGAGCGGGGAGGCCCCCGTTCCCCCGTCGTGCCCGGAGATGAGGACCAGGTCGGCCTTCGCCTTGGCCACGCCGGCGGCGACGGTTCCCACCCCGACCTCGGCGACCAGCTTGACCGACACCTTCACCTTCGGGTTCACCGACTTCAGGTCGTGGATGAGCTGCGCCAGGTCCTCGATCGAGTAGATGTCGTGGTGCGGCGGCGGCGAGATCAGCGTCACCCCGGGGGTGGTATGGCGGACCCGGGCGATCTCCACGCTCACCTTGTGCCCCGGGAGCTGCCCCCCCTCTCCCGGCTTGGCACCCTGGGCCATCTTGATCTGGAGCTCGTCCGCGTGGATCAGGTACTCGGTGGTCACCCCGAACCGGCCGGAGGCGACCTGCTTGATCCGGGAGCGGAGGCTGTCGCTGTTCGGCATCGGGAGGTAGCGGGCCGGGTCCTCTCCTCCCTCGCCGCAGTTGCTGCGCGCGTCGAGCCGGTTCATCGCGATGGCGATCGTTTCGTGGGCCTCCTTGCTGATCGCTCCGAACGACATGCCGGCGGTGACGAACCGGGGGGTGATCTTCTCCACCGGCTCCACCTCGTCGATCGGCACCGGCGTCCCGTTGCGGAACCGGAACAGGGAGCGCAGCGTGGCCCGCTCCCGGGACTGGTCGTCGATGAGCCGGGTGTATTGCCGGAAGGTCTTGTACTCTCCCAGCCGGACCGCCTGCTGGAGCGTGAAGATCGCCTCGGGGCTCCACAGGTGCTTCTCGCCCCCCTCGCGGACCAGGTAGAACCCGCCGATGTCGAGCAGGCGCGGGGGCTTCCTCCCGTTCTCCGGGAACGCGGTCCGGTGCATCTCGCGGGCCTCCCGGGCGACCTCCTCGATCCCGATCCCCCCGATCCGGGAGGCGGTGTGGGTGAAGTAGGCGTCGACGAACCGCATCCCGAGCCCGACCGCCTCGAAGATCTGGGACCCGAAATAGGACCGGAGGGTGGAGATCCCCATCTTGCTCATGATCTTGAGGAGCCCCTTCTTGACCGCCGTGATGTAGTTGTCGACCGCCTCGCCGGGGAGCATGGGGTGGTCCAGCAGCTCATGCTCCGCGAGGGTGCGGATCGTGGAGAAGGCGACGTGCGGGGAGACGGCGTTCGCCCCGTAGCCGACCAGCAGCGCGAAGTGCATCACCTCCCGGGCATCCCCGCACTCGACGATGATCCCCGCGTGGGTGCGCAGCCCCCGCCGCATCAGGTGGTGGTGCAGCCCGGAAACGGCCAGGAGGGAGGGGATGGGAGCCCGCCCGGCGTCCATGTTCCGGTCCGTGAGAATGAGCAGCGTCGCCCCCTCCGCGATTTCGCGCTCGGCCGTCACGAAGAGCCTGCGGAGCGCCTCCTTGAGCCCCTTCCCCCCGCCGTTCGCGGGGAAGAGCATGTCGACGTCCCGGACCTTGATGTCGGGGTGGTCGGCGTTCCGGAGCCGCGCCATGTCCTCGGGGGCCAGGACCGGGTGCGCCAGCTTCAGCATCCGGCAATGCTCCGGCGTCTCGTCGAGGAGGTTCCCCTCCTTCCCCACGTAGGTCTTGAGCGACATCACCAGCTCTTCCCGGTATGGGTCGATCGGGGGGTTGGTGACCTGGGCGAAGAGCTGCTTGAAGTAGGAGTAGAGCAGCCTCGGCCGGTTCGAGAGGACCGCCAGCGCCGTATCGTCCCCCATGGAGCCGACCGGCTCCTGCCCCCGGGAGGCCATCGGGGAGATCACCATCCGGATCTCCTCCTCCGAGTAGCCGAAGGCATGCTGCTTCCGCAGCAGGACCTCGGGCTCCTCGAGGGGGATCTCGGGGGGGAGGAACAGGCCGCGCAGCTCGATCCGGTTGTTGTTCACCCAGTGGCGGTAGGGGCGCTGCCGCGAGGTCCTCGACTTGATCTCGTTGTCCGGGACGATCCGCATCAGGGCCAGGTCGACGAGGAACATCTTCCCCGGCTGGAGCCGCCCCTTCTGGACGACCTCCGCGGGCGGGAAGTCGAGCACCCCGGTCTCGGAGGCCATCACGATCATCCCGTCGCGGGTGACGGTGTACCGCGCGGGACGGAGGCCGTTGCGGTCCAGGGTGGCCCCGATATATTTCCCGTCGCAGAAGGCGAGCGCCGCGGGCCCGTCCCACGGCTCCATGATCGCGGAATGGTACTCGTAGAACGCCCGCTTGTCCTCGCTCATCGGGAACTTGCGGCCGTACGCCTCCGGTACCATCATCATCACGGCGTGGGGGAGGGAGCGTCCGGCCCGGACGAGCAGCTCCAGCGCGTTGTCGAAGATCGCCGAGTCGCTCCCGTCCTCGATCAGGACCGGCTTGATCTTCCCGAGGTCCGCGCCGAACAGGGTGGAGGAGATCACCGCCTCCCGGGCGCGCATCCGGTTGATGTTCCCCCGAAGCGTGTTGATCTCCCCGTTGTGCGCCATCAGGCGGAAGGGCTGGGCGAGGTGCCACGTCGGCAGGGTGTTCGTGCTGTACCTTTGGTGGATCAGGGCGTAGGGGCTCATGAAGTCCCTCTCCCGCAGGTCCGGGAAGAAGAGGGGGAGCTGGGAGCCGGTGAGCAGCCCCTTGTAGACCACGGTCCGTCCCGAGAGGCTCGGCACGGAGAACTGGCTGGCGTCGCAGTCGGTCCAGCCCCGGATCTCCTTCTCCGCGAGGCGCCGGATCATGTAGAGCTTCCGCTCGAAGGCCTCCGGATCCAGCGATCCCCTGAAGAGGAATCCCTGCCAGAAGGCCGGGCAGCTCGATCCCGCGAGGTCCCCGAGGATGCCGGTGTGGACCGGGACCTCCCGCCATCCGATCACGGGGCAATCCTCCTCCCCGGCGATCCGCGCCACCGTCTCCCGGCAGCGGGCCGAGAGGGCGTCGTCCGTCGGGAGGAAGAAGAACCCCCCCGCGTATTCCCCCACCGGGGGGAGGCGGAACCCGACCCCTCCGCACACCCTCCGGAAGAAGGCGTCGGGGGTCTTGAACAGGATCCCGGCGCCGTCCCCCGTGGACTTGTCGCCGCCGATCGCCCCCCGGTGCTCCAGGTTGACCAGCACCTGGATCCCGTTCTCCACGATGGAATGCGCCGGCTCTCCGGAAAGGTGGACCACGAAGCCCACCCCGCAGCTGTCGTGCTCGTAGGCCGGGTCGTACAGCCCCGTCCGGGAAGGGACCCCGGCCGCGTTGACCTTGGGAAACCCCGTATGATTCGGCATCGGTATCCGCCTCGTTCCTGTCGTCGTCATAGTCCTCATTATCCCACGTCCGTCTTTCCGGCACTACGGACCGGGAAATTATAGATACTATGCTTTTCCGGGCGAAAATTCCACCCCAAGATGGCCCTTGAGGCTGTCCGCCTCGCCTCGCGCGCCGCCTTCCCGAATCCACGGGGAGGATGGAGGCATCTTTTCCCTGTAGGGAGAGTTCCGCTTCCACCCTCCAATGAAAAGGAGTCCCTCATGGCGAAACTGCTCCACGTCGAGTCGTCCCCGCGCAAGGAACGGTCGTCGTCCATCCGGGTCGCGAAAGCGTTTCTCGAGGAGTACCGCAAGAGCCACCCCGGCGACACCGTGGAGACTCTGGATCTCTGGAAGACCGACCTCCCCTCCTTCGACGGGCATGTGATCGATTCGAAATATGTGATCCTCCACGGCAAGCAGCATGCCCCGGACCAGAAAAAGGCCTGGGAAGCGGTGGAGCGGGTGATCCGGAGGTTCACGGAGGCGGACAAGTACCTGTTTTCCGTGCCGATGTGGAATTTCGGGATCCCGTACAAGCTCAAGCACTTCTTCGACGTGATCGTCCAGCCGGGGTACACCTTCTCCTTCTCTCCGAAAGAGGGGTACAAGGGGCTGGTGACCGGCAAACCCGCCGCGGTGGTCTACGCGAGGGGAGGGGCCTATCCGCCCGGGTCGGAGGGGGAGGCGCTCGACCTGCAGAAGCGCTACATGGAGCTGATCCTGGGGTTCATCGGGTTTCAGGGGATTCAGTCCGTCGTGGCGGAGCCGACCCTGGGGAAACCCGACCAGGTGGAAAAGCAGGTGGAGGCGGCCCTGCAGAAGGCGAAGGCGGTCGCGGGGAAATTCTAAGGGGAGGTCTCCTTCCCGCCCGGTTATCCTTGGTTTCGCCGTTTCCGTGGAACCTGCTGCTCCCGAATCCGCAGGCGTTTCAGGAGGTCGGGACGAAGCCGCACGCTTTCGCGGCCGCGGGGGATCACATGAAGATGACCCGGTGGGCCACGTTTCTTTCGAACCCCATCTCGTGGGTCACCACCATCATCGTCATCTCCGTCGGCCGGTTGTAGTTCTTCCCGGAGATCTCGGCGGCCTTGAGCAGGTCCTTGGCGCCGATGGCGTAGACGAGCGAGGTGTCCTGGAAGAGGATGATCGTCTGGGTGAGCAGCACGGGAAGCATGTTCCGGAAGGCCTGGGGCAGCACCACCAGCGCCATCATCTGCCAGTAGGTCATCCCGAGGGCGTACCCCGCCATCACCTGCCCCTGGGCCACGCTCTGGATTCCCGCCCGCATGATCTCGCTGTAGTAGGCCGCCTCGAAGGCGGTGAAGGTGATCAGCGCCGACCGCTCGGCGCCGACCGGCTTCCCGATGAGCATCGGGATCACGACGAAGAACCAGAGGAACATCTGCACGAGAAGGGGGATGTTCCGGAACAGCTCCACGTATCCGTTGCATATCCGCACCAGCCACCGGCGGGGCGTCGTGCGGGCGGTTCCGACCATCGACCCGAGGAGAAAGGCGATGACCCACGAGGCGATCGACACCGCCACGGTCCAGCCCAGCCCGGTGATCAGCCACGAGAGGTAGGTCTCATCACCGCTCTTGATCTGCTCGAGGAAGATCCCCCAGTTCCAGTGGTAGTTCATCCGCGCCTCGAGGGGCCGGAGCCGGGGAGGGGGGGGGATCTATCCCCCGCCCCTCCCGGCGCGGCTCGTCTACTTCTTGTTATAGAACTCGGCCGGCGCGTCGCTGGGGTTCTTGATGAGCTCCTTGAGGGTGTCGCTCATCGCGAAGTTCATGCTGATGTTCTTGGGCGGGATCGGGGACATAAACCACTTGGTGTAGAGTTTCTCGAGCTCGCCGCTCTTCATAAGCCCCCGGATCGTGTCGTCGGCGACCTTCTTGAACGCGGGGTCGTCCCTGCGGACCATGATCGCGATCGGCTCGATGTTGAGCACTTCGCCGACCAGCGCATACTCCCCGGGGTTCTTCGAGGTGGCGATCAGCCCCGCGAGCAGGTTGTCGTCCATGACGAAGGCCACCGCCCGGTCGGTCGTAAGGAGCAGGAAGGAGTCGGCGTGGTCCTTGCCGAACACCTCCTTGAAGTTGATGTTCTTCCCCTTCTCGTGGGCCCGCATCAGCTGGACCGAGGTGGTCCCGGAGGTGGTGGCCACCGGCTTGCCGGAACTCCGGCGGTTTCCGCCCGTTTCGGTTCCAGGAGTAGAATAGGCCTAGTATATAGCGAATTCATCCACCGTGGAAATCCATCTTTCCGAACGACGTTCCGGCATGGGAAATCGCGAACATCCTCCCCGCGGGGCCTCCGGGGGGGATCGTTTCAACCGGCTTCGACGGAAAAGAGAGGCTCGGTGATCGACTCGCCCCGGCAGAGGGGGCACCTCGAAGGCTTCTCCATCCGGTCGCGCTTCCGGAAGGAATACCCGCACCGGTTGCACTCCGCGGGAGTGACCTGGAAGCGTCCCCCGGACCGCTCCGCGCTTTTCCGGACATGGGGAAGGTGGGCGCAGACCTCCTTCTCGGGGATGCCGACCTGTGCGGAGATCTGCCTCGCCGTGAGAGAGCGTCCCTGGAGCAGGGAGATCATCCGACGGCGCACCGATTCGCTTCGGTTCTGGGGAACGGGCGCCCCTTCCGTGCGCTGGGTCACCCGTTCATTCTACCGCGACATCGGGTTGAATCCGTGCCCCTCTTACATCGCCGGGAAGAAAGGGTACGATAGGAGGGTCATGTGCGGACGTTTCACCCTCTTCGAGCCGAAGGAGAGCCTCGCGGGGATCTTCGGGGTTTCCGCCGCGCCTCTCCCGGGCCCCCGGTACAACATCGCCCCCTCCCAGCCGGTCGCCGTCGTTCGGCTCTCCCGGACCCCGGGCGAAGGCCGGGAGCTGGCGATGCTGCGGTGGGGCCTTGTCCCCTCCTGGGCGAAGGACCCTTCCATCGGAAGCCGGATGATCAACGCCCGCGCGGAGACGGTCCCGGAAAAGCCGGCCTTCCGGAGCGCCTGGAAGGGCCGCAGGTGCCTCATCCCCGCGAACGGGTTCTACGAATGGCAGCAGCGCAACGGGAGGAAGCAGCCCTGGTACATCCGGATGCGGGACGGGGGGCCGTTCGCGATCGCCGGGCTCTGGGAGCGGTGGGAACCCCCGTCGGGCGATCCGCTGGAGTCCTGCACCCTGATCACGACCGTGCCGAACGAGCTGCTGGCGCCGATCCACGCCCGGATGCCGGCGATCGTCGCCCCGGAGGATTTCGACCTGTGGCTCGCCGCGGCCCCCGGGGAAGGGGAGCGGCTTCGGGCGCTCCTGCGGCCGTATCCAGCCGGGGCGATGGCGGCCGGGCAGGTCGGCCTGTCGGTGAACAACCCCTCGAACGATACCCCCGAGCTCATCGCCCCCCTGCGCTGACCCGGAACCGGAATGGGGTTTGGAACGGGAACCGGTTTCCGGTATCCTGCATCGGATACGGTACATCCGGAAAGAGGCATGAACGGCGCTCCCGGCCGTAGCGGGGAACCGCCGTCAAAAAGGAGAGCGCCGGAATGTCCAGAACCCTCGCAGCCGCCGTCGCGGCGGTTTTCCTGCTGCTGTTGGTCCCCCCCACCGGAGCGGAGGAGGGGAAGGGCCCTCCGCCCGCCCTGGTCGCCGTGTCCGAGGTACGCGAGGGGACGGTTGCTCCGAGCGTGGAGGTCGTGGGAAGCATCGCCTACCGGGAGGTCTCCGACGTCTCCTCCGAGGTGAGCGGGAAGGTGCTGGAGGTGAGGGTCGAGGAGGGGGACCGGGCCCGTGCGGGAGAGATCCTGGTCCGGATCGACACGGAGCTGCTCGACAAGGCGATCGCCTCCACGCGCGCTTCCCACGGGCAGGCGCTGGCCGACCTGGAGAAGGCGAAGCGGGACCTGGCCCGGATGGAGAACCTCTTCCGGCAGGAGTCGATCTCCGAGCAGCTCTACGACGAGAACCGGTTCCGGGTGCAGTCGCTGGAGAAGAAGGCGGAGTCGCTCCAGGCGGATCTGGAGCGGCAGGAGGTCGAGCGGTCGAAGAAGGAGATCCGCGCCCCCTTCGACGGACTGGTCCAGTGGACGCGGGTCGACCGGGGGGAGTGGCTCTCCCCGGGGACGGCGGTGGTGACGCTGGCGCGCGACGATTTCGTGGACGCGGTGGTCGAGGTGCCGGGGGAGACCCTCCGGTTCCTGTCGGCCGGAACGACCCTCGAGGTCCGGGCGGGGGGAAGACGGATGAGCGGGCAGGTCGCCGCGATCGTGCCGCGGGGGGATGTCGCCACCCGCACCTTTCCGGTGAAGATCCGGGTGGAGAACCGGGGCGGCCTGATCGAGGGGATGGAGGCGCGGGTGATTGTTCCCACCAACTCGAGGAGGAAGTCGCTCCTGGTCCCGAGGGACGCGCTGGCCGCCGCGAACGGGAAGACGGTCGTCTTCACGGTGGAGGAGGGGAAGGCGAAGAGCATCCCCGTGCAAGTGAACTCGTACGACGGCAACAGCGCCGCGCTGGAGGGGCCGGGACTGCGCCGCGGGATGCCGGTGATCGTCAAGGGGAACGAGCGGGTGCGGGAAGGGCAGCCGGTGGTCGTCTCGCCGGGAGGGAAGGGGGCTCCGGCCCAGGGAGCTCCCGGGAAATCCGGGACATGATCCGTTCCGCGCGGGGGAACGACTCCGGGAAGGCGCCATGGATGCGGTAAGGTTCGCCATCGAGAGGCCGGTCACCGTCACCGTGGGGGTGATCCTCACGGTCCTGTTCGGGCTGATCGGCCTCTTCCGCCTTCCCTACCAGCTGACCCCCTCGGTGGAGGAGCCCGAGATCACCGTGACGACGCTGTGGACCGGCGCCGCCCCCAACGAGGTCGAGCGGGAGATCATCGACGCGCAGGAGAAGGTGCTCAAGGGGATCCCCGGCCTCGTCGAGATGGAGAGCACCGCCGCGAACAGCCGGGGGACCGTCACCCTCCGCTTCCGCACCGGGACCGACGTCGACGACGCCCTGCTGCGGGTCTCGAACAAGATGAACGAGGTCCCCTCCTATCCGCAGAACGTGGATAAGCCGGTGATCAACGCGACGGGGGCCGCCACCTCCCCCGTCATCTGGATGGTCCTCAAGACGAACGAAGGGAACCCCCGAACGATCGATACCTACCGCACCTTCTTCGAGGAGGATGTCCGGCAGCATCTGGAGAGGATCCCCGGCGTGGCCGACCTCTTCGTGGGGGGTGGGACGGAGAGAGAGCTCCACGTAGAAGTATCCCCGCAGAAGTTGGCCGCCTACGGGCTTGCCCTGCCGGACGTGGTCCGGTCGCTCCAGGCGGCGAACCTGAACGTCTCCGCAGGGAGCGTCGGGGTCGGGCGGCGCGACTACCGGGTCCGCACGATCTCCGAGTTCTCGACCCCGGAGGATGTCGAGAAGGTCGTGCTCCGGTCGACGGGGCAGCGGCGGGTCCTGCTCTCGGACGTGGCCTCCGTGCGGATCGGATACCAGAAGCGGACGGTGGCGATGATCCACAACGGGCTGCCGGGGATCGCGGTCGGCGTGAAGCCGGAGCCCGGGTCGAACATCCTCGAGCTGACCGACACGGTCGAGGCGGTGGTGAAGGAGCTGAACGGGGGGCTCCTGAAAGAGGAGGGGATCCGCTTCGACTGGGCCTACGACCAGCGCCCCTACATCCGGGGGGCGATCGGACTGGTCAAGCAGAACATCGCGATCGGGGGGGCGCTCGCCATTTTGGTGCTGCTGGTCTTCCTGCGCAGCCTTTCCTCCACCGTGATCGTGGCCACCGCGATCCCGATCAGCGTGATCGGGACCTTCATTTTCCTGTGGATCTTCGGCCGGAACCTGAACGTGGTGAGCCTGGCCGGGATCTCCTTCGCGGTGGGGATGCTCGTGGACAGCGCCATCGTGGTCCTGGAGAACATCGACCGGCACCGGAAGATGGGGAAGGATCCGTTCCATGCGTCGTACGACGGGGCGAGGGAGGTCTGGGGGGCGATCCTCGCCTCCTCGGCGACCACGGTCGCGGTCTTCCTCCCCGTGGTCTTCGTGGAGGAGGAGGTGGGGCAGCTCTTCCGGGATATCGCGATCGCGGTCACCGTGGCGATCACCCTGAGCCTCTTCGTCTCCGTGTTTGTCATCCCGATGCTGTCGAACCGGATCTTTCGGCTGCTGGAGGGGAGGAAGCGGCGTAAGGTTCCGCTCGCGGATCGCCTGGGCGGCGTCGGTGACCGGCTGGTCGACCTGGTGGTGGCGGTCCTGGGACTCGTGACGAAGAATCGGACGACCCGCCTGGCGACGATCCTGGGGATGACCGCCCTTTCCGTGGCGACCGCCTGGCTGCTCCTTCCGAAGATGGAGTACCTGCCCCAGGGAAACCGCAACCTGATCATCAACATCCTGGTTCCGCCCCCCGGGCTCTCCTACGAGGAGCGGCAGGAGATCGGCGAGCAGATCTTCGCGGAGGCGAAGCCCTACTTCGGCCAGGGGAAGGACGGGGTCCCGGGGATCCGGAACATGTTCTACGTGGGGTCCGACTTCATCAACCTCTTCGGAGCGAACAGCCACGAGGAGCAGCGGGCCCGGGGGCTGTTGCCGCTGTTTACCCGCATCATGCACGGGATCCCCGGCATGTTCGGGGTGAGCATCCAGGCCGGGATCTTCCAGACGCGCCTGGGACGGGGCCGGACGATCGACGTGGACATCAGCGGGAACGAGATGGACCGGGTGGTCCGGTCGGCCGGGATCGCCTTCGGGACGATCCGGAAGGAGATACCGGGAGCGCAGGTCCGGCCGGTCCCCTCCCTCGAGCTGACCTATCCCGAGGTCCGCTTCCACCCGAACCGGGACCGGCTCCGCGCCTCCGGGATGACGGAGGCCGACTTCGGGAGCTCGCTCGACATCCTGCTCGACGGCCGGAAGGTGGGGGACTACAAGCCGGAGGGGGAGAAGGCGATCGACCTCGTCGTGACGACCGCCGACGAGGCGATCGACACGCCGGAGAAACTCTACAAGGCGCTCGTGGCGACCCCCGCGGGGAAGGCGGTGCCGGTCTCCTCCCTGGCAAGACTCGAGCGCACGGCCGGGATCACCGAGATCCGCCACCTCGAGCGGAAGCGGACGGTCACCCTCGAGGTGACTCCGCCCGAGGCGATCCCGCTGGAGAGCGCCATGGATACGATCCGGGAGAAGGTCCTCGCGCCGCTGGCGCAGGCGGGGATGCTCGCCGGAACCTCCTGGGGGATCAGCGGGGCGGCGGACAAGCTGACCAAGGCGAGGCGGACGCTGCAGTACGATTTCCTCCTGGCGCTGTTGATCACCTACCTGCTCATGTCGGCCCTCTTCGAGAATTTCCTCTACCCGTTCATCATCCTGTTCACCGTACCGCTGGCCGCCGCCGGCGGATTCATCGGGCTGGCGCTGGTGAACCGGTTCATCGCCCCCCAGCCGCTCGACATCCTGACGATGCTCGGGTTCGTGATCCTGATCGGCGTCGTGGTGAACAACGCGATCCTGATAGTCCACCAGGCGCTGAACTATATCCGGATCGAGGGGATGGGATACCGGGAGGCGGTGCTGGAATCCACGAAGACCCGGATCCGGCCGATCTACATGACCGCCTTCACCAGCATCTTCGGGATGCTTCCCCTCGTGGTGGCGCCGGGTCCCGGCTCCGAGCTCTACCGGGGACTGGGAAGCGTGGTGCTCGGGGGGCTGGCGCTGTCGACCTTCTTCACCCTGTTCGTCATCCCGTCCCTTCTTCTCTTCCTCGTCCGGATGGAGACGCCCGGGACGAAGAGGGAAACGGACATGGAGTCCCCGGCGTGAGGAGGACCGGATGAGGCGATTCTTCGGCGTGCTGCTCTGTATCCTGCTCTTCCCGGCGGCGCGGGGGGGCGCGCTCACGATGGAGGAGGCGGTCTCCCTGGCCCTGGCGAACCACCCCAGGATCCAGGACTTCCGGCAGCGGACCGAGGCGCAGGAGCGGCGGGTCGACTCCGGGAAGGCCCCCTTCTGGCCGGAGATCGAGGCTGCCTACGCCTACCAGAGAAGGGAGAACGTATTCAGCTTCTTCCAGACGCGGGACTCCTCCACCTTTACCGCGGAGGCGAGCTACAACCTATTCCGCGGCTTCTCGGACCAGAATACGCTCGGCGCCGCCCGGTCGACCCTTGCCGCCTCCCGCTTCGAGCAGAAAGCGGCGGAGGCCGACGTCGTCCTGGAGGCGAGGAAGGCCTATATCTTTCTGCTGGAGGCGGGGAAAAACATCGAGACGGCGAAGGAGTCGGTGACTCTTCTGGAGCGGCAGCGGCGGGACGCCGAAGCGTTCTACAAGGGCGGAGTCACCGCGAAAAACGAGTTCCTCAAGGTCGAGGTGGAGCTTGCCTCCGCCCGCCAGGAGCTTCTGAGGGTCGAAAGCGCGCGTTCGGTGGCGCGCAAGGCGCTGGAGCGGGCGGTGGGGGTTCCGCTGCCGGGCGATGCGGATCCGACGGAGGTCGGGGAAGCGGAAGCGGCGGCGCTCGGCGAGGCGGCGCTGGAGGCGGAGATGCTGGAACGCCGCAGCGAGATCCGGTTCCTCGAATCGCAGCGGGCGGCGCGGGAATTCACCCGGAAGTCGATCCGCGGCGGGTACCTCCCCTCGGTCGACCTCTCGGTCGCCTATAGCCGGTTCGGGGAAACCTTCGCCTTCGAGGGGGTTCCCGACCCGCTGTTCGATTCGGACACGGTCGGGAAGGTGGAGGCGAAGTGGACCCTGTTCGACGGGTTCCGGAAACGGCAGGACATCCTCGCGGAGGAGGCGGAGATCCGGGCGCTGACGGAGCGGATCCGCGACACCCGGGAGGCGCTTTCCCTCCAGCTTTCCACGGCCGTGGAGGAGTACCGGGTCTCGGCCGGGAAGATTGCGCTGGCGAGGAAGGCGGTCGAGCAGGCGGAGGAGAACTACCGGATCACCGAAAACCAGTTCCGGGAGCGGGTGGCGACCGCGGCCGATCTGCTCGACGCGCGGGTCTTTCTGACCCGGGCGCGTAATGACTTCAACAACGCCCGATACGGCCTGGCCCGTGCCGTGGCCGTTCTCGACCGGGTGGTCGAGCGCCCCCCGGCTCTCCGGTAGCAGGAGGTGATTCCACCCTCTCCGCGCCGGACAATGTTTTCCGAGTCCGCACCAACCCTCTCCGTCCGTTCATCTAACCTCATGAGGGAATGTAGGGTGCGGAGTCGTTCCATGCAACCGGCCGGAATCGCTGGAAGGAGGAACATGGGTCATGTCAAGTCACTCCGATAGATGTTTCGATTTTCTTCAAATAAACGAACGGGAAGGCAAGCCCCGCAGGCGGGGGATCACCGAGATGCGCGGCCCGTACTACGCGCCGGTGGGGAAGCGCTACCTGCTGGACATCCTCGAGACGATGGGCGCCTTCGTCGACATCTTCAAGTTCAGCGGCGGCTCCTTCTCCGTCATGCCGAAAAAGGCGGTCAAGGAGCTGATCGACACCTGCCACGGGCACGACGTCCTGGTCTCCACGGGCGGGTTCATCGAGCGGGTCCTCACCCAGGGTCCGGACGCGGTGGACCGGTACCTCGAGGAGTGCCGGGAGATGCAGTTCGACATCGTGGAGGTGTCCAGCGGCTTCATCTCGGTGCCTCTGGACGATCTGGTGAGCCTCGTGGGGAGGATCCACGATCTCGGGATGAAGGCCAAGCCCGAGGTCGGCATCCAGTTCGGTGCCGGCGGCGCGAGCTCGGTCGAGGAGCTGGAGGCGGAAGGGACCTCGGACCCGTCCCAGGCGATCCGGGCGGCGAATCGCTACCTGGAGGCCGGGGCGCACATAGTCATGATCGAGTCCGAGGGGATCACGGAGAACGTGCGGAAATGGAGGACCGACGTGGTGGCGAAGATCGTGAACGAGCTGGGCCTCGAGAAGGTGATGTTCGAGGCGGCCGACCCGGAGGTCTTCGGCTGGTACGTCAAGAACTTCGGCCCCGACGTGAACCTCTTCGTCGACCACTCGCAGGTGGTTCAGCTGGAGTGCCTGCGGTCGGGGATCTGGGGGACGAAGAGCACCTGGGGGCGGATCGTCACCTACAAGGGGAAACCCCTCAAGGCCGGGGAGGCGCGCCCGAAGCTGGTCGAGCCGTCTCCGAAGATCGCCAAGAGGTGAGCGGCCATGGCGCGGTTCGATCCTCTGGCCAGGGCGATCGGAGCGGAGGAGGTCCTCACGCGCTCGGAGCGGCTGGCGGCCTTTGTCGAGAAGGCCCAGTGGGAGGATCTGTCTCCCGCCGCGCGGGAGGCGCTCAAGGTCCGTGTCCTGGACTCGCTCGGATGCGCGCTGGGGGCGATCGACGGGGAGCCCGTCCGGAGGATCCGGAGGGACGTCGAGGAGTTCGGCGGGAATCCCCTGTGCACCCTGATCGGGGGAGGGCGGACCTCCCCCGACCGGGCGGCGTTCTACAACGGGGCGCTGGTCCGGTACCTGGACTTCAACGACAGCTATCTCGCTCCGGGGGAGACCTGCCACCCCAGCGACAACCTCGGCGCCGTCCTGGCGGCGTCGGAGTACGCGGGGGCGTCGGGGAGGCATTTCCTTACCGCCCTGGCGGTGGCCTACCAGGTGCAGTGCCGTCTGTGCGACGTCGCGCCGGTCAGGGCGCGGGGGTTCGACCACACGACCCAGGGGGCGTTCGCCTCCGCGGCCGGGACGGCGAAGGCCCTGGATCTCGACGCGGCACGGATCGCCTTCGCGGTGGGGATCTCCGGCACCGCGAACATCGCCCTCCGCGTCACCCGCACGGGGGAGTTGTCCCACTGGAAGGGGCTGGCCTACCCGGACACCGCGTTCAACGGCCTTCGGGCGGCCTTCCTGGCGATGCGCGGGGTGACGGGGCCCCGGGAGGTGTTCGAGGGAAACAAGGGGTGGTGCCAGACGGTGGCCGGCGACTTCGAGCTGGACTGGTCGAAGGAGAATCTGGAGCGGATCCTGCGGACCATCCTCAAGGAGTACAACGCGGAGATCCACTCCCAGTCGGCCCTGGAGGGGATGATCGAGATGAGGAAGGAGAGAGGGTTTTCCGGCGCCGACATCGGCCGGATCCGGATCGACATCTTCGACGTGGCCCACCTGATCATCGGGGGGGGCGTGGAGGGGGACAAGACCATCGTACGCACGAAGGAGGAGGCCGACCACAGCCTGCAGTACATGGTTGCCGCGGCGGCCCTGGACGGGCAGGTGATGCCCGCGCAGTACGAACCGGAGCGTATCGAGCGCAGCGACGTCCAGTCGCTTCTCCGCAGGGTGACGGTGGTCCCGGACCCGGAGTACACGAAGCGGTTCCCGGACGAGCATTGCTGCAGGCTCACGGTCACCCTTTCGGACGGCCGTTTCTTCACGAAGGAGAAGACCGACTACGAGGGGTTCCACACCCGCCCGATGTCCTGGGACCGGGTGATCCGGAAATTCCACGGGCTGGCGGAGCGTGCGGCCGGGCAAGCCCGCCGGGACGAGATCGTGGACGCCGTCCGGCGGCTGGACGGGATCGCCGTGAAGGAGCTGACGGCCCTGCTGGGTTGAATCATGGAGAGATTCGGCCCACTCTACATCCCGAAGTCCGCGATGGCGATCTACGCGCACCCCGACGATGCCGAGTTCACCGTGGCGGGAACGATCGCCCGCTGGACGCGGGACGGCTGCGAGGTGACCTTCGTGGCGATCACCAGCGGCAACGCCGGGACCCACGATGCCCGGCTCACCCGCGAGACGCTCGCCCGGACCCGGGAGCGGGAGGCGCAGGCCTCGGCCCGGGTGCTGGGCGTATCCCGCGTCGTCTTCCTGGGGCACGACGACTGCGAGCTGGTCCCCACCCTCGAGCTTCGGAGGGAGCTGGTCCGCGAGATCCGTCGGCATCACCCGGAGGTGGTGATGTGCGGCGATCCGCAGGCGCTCTTCTTCGAGAACCGGTACATCAACCATCCCGACCACCGGGCGGCGGGGCAGGCGGCGCTCGACGCCGCCTTCCCCTGTGCCGAGATGGAGCTGCTCTGGCGGGAGGAGGGGGAACCCCACGTAGTCCGCGCCGTCTACGTCAGCTCGACCCAGACGCCGAACACCGTGATCGACATCACCGATACGATCGACCTCAAGATCGCCGCGCTGCGGGAGCACAAAAGCCAGCTCGGGGAACGGGACCCCACCGAGATGATCCGGGAGTGGGGAGTGCGCGAGGCGGCGAGGATGCAGGGCGACTCCCTGGGGAGCGAGGGATTCGCGGGCAATCCGGGCCATTCCCCGCGATACGCCGAATCCTTCAGGGTGATGGTCCTCAAGCCGGCGCCGCCGCGGGAATGACCGCGCGGCCGGCTTCCGGCGGGGGGCGATCTCTTTCGCCGGTTACGGTCCGCCGTCAGGCCCGGCCCGTCCCCGAGTCGAACAGCCAGGCGATCGCGTGCCGCCGGCTGGCCAGGAACCGGTAGGCGATCCCGGAAAGGAGCCGGGATCCAGGCAATCGGAGACAGACCGCCGCCCACCGGTAGCCGGGAATCCGGTCGAACACCGCGGGAGCGGCCCGCTCGCCCGCAAGAACCGCTCCGCCGGGGAGGACCAGGTGCGCCGCCCGCTTGCAGGCGGCCAGGTCGAGGAAGGGAAAGCGTTGCGCCAGTTTCCCGGAGTGGAGGGAGAGATATTCGAAACTCTCCGGCAGCGCCCGCGCCCGGATCCACTCGACCGCCTTCCGGCAGACGGAGCATTCCCCGTCGTAGATCAGGACCGCCGGGCCGGTCAGCGGGGCCATGAAGTCCGTTCCATCACGGGATTATCGCCATCGTGATCCGAAGAAATCCTCCCCTTCCCACTCCAGGCTGTCGACCCGCATCTCCGAGAGGATCTCGAACTCCCCGTCGAACTCGAAGACGACGTAGGTCCGGTCCTCCTTGTCGATGAACCGGATCCAGTGGCGGTCCTCGCCCAGCGTCCCGCCGTCGAGCGTCATGATCTCGGGGACATCCATCATCCAGCGGGAGAGCACCTCCCGGAGGCGGTAGCGGACCCCCCGGACGTCGATCGTCCTCGCTCCGGTTTCGACCGCCCCGTACCGGAGCTCCATCCCTGCCCGGCCGCTTCCGCCGTAGTCCATGCTTCATTATACGCGGGGCGGTTGTCGTATACTGGTCCCGGGAGGAGATCGATGGGCGCGGAAACGGGAATTCCGGGAACCGGCCTTCCGGGGCTGGACCGTGTGATCCAGCGGGTGGAGCCCGGCGACAACATCGTCTGGCAGATCGACTCGATCGAGGACTACGCCGCGGTCGTCGGGCCGTTCGCCGCGAGCGCCCTCTCCGCCGGCCGGAAGCTGGTCTATTTCCGGTTCGCCCGGCATCCGGAGCTTCTCCCCCCCGACTGCGGCGCGCAGGTCCACGTCCTCTCCCCCGACATCGGGTTCGAGACCTTCACCGCGCGGATCCACCAGGAGATCGAGGCGGCCGGCCGCGGCGCCTACTACGTGTTCGACTGCCTGTCGGACCTGGCCGCCGACTGGTACAGCGACATGATGCTGGGCAATTTCTTCATGGTGACCTGCCCGTACCTCTACGAGCTGGAGACGGTGACCTATTTCGGCCTCCTGCGCGGCCACTCCCTGGAGGCGGTCTCCGCCATCCGGGACACGACGCAGCTGCTGATCAACATCTTCCGGGACGGGGAGCGGATCCTCGTCCATCCCCTCAAGGTCGACGGGAGGCACTCCCCCACGATGTACCTCCCCCACGTCTGGGAGGACGGGAATTTCCGCCCCGTGACGGAAAGCTCGGTCCTGTCCGACATCCTCTCCGGGGAGAGGCTCCACCGGGACGAGGGCGTTTCCCGGAGGCTCGACCTCTGGGACCGGATGTTCCTGCGGGCGAGGACGGCCCTGGACGACGTAAAAAACGGGATCCTCCCCCCGGAGGAGGCGGAAACGCTGAAGGGGAGGCTCCTGCGGATGATGGTGTCCCGAGACGAGCAGATCATCTCCCTCGCCTCCCGGTACTTCGACCTGTCCGATCTGATCGCCATCCGGAAGCGGATGGTCGGGACCGGGTTGATCGGGGGGAAATCGGTCGGGATGCTGCTGGCCCGGGCCATCCTCTCCCGGAACGATCCGGCGTGGAAGGAGAAGCTCGAGAGGCACGACTCGTTCTACATCGGCTCGGACGTCTTCTACACCTACCTCGTCCGGAACGGCTGCTGGAAGATCCGCCGCGGCCAGCGGAACGCCGCCACCTTCCTCGACGGGATCGGGGAGGCGCGGGAGCAGTTCCTGTCGGGGGCTTTCCCGCCGTTCATCCGGGAGCAGTTCACCACGATGCTCGAGTATTTCGGGCAGTCCCCGATCATCGTCCGGTCGAGCAGCCTGCTCGAGGACGGGTTCGGAAACGCGTTCACGGGGAAATACGACAGCGTCTTCTGCCCGAACCAGGGATCGCCGGAAGAGCGGAAGGCGGCCTTCCTGTCGGCCGTCCGGAACGTCTACGCCAGCACCATGAGCCGGGAGGCGCTGCTCTACCGGGCCCACCGGGGATTGCTCGACCGGGACGAGCAGATGGGGATCCTGGTGCAGCGGGTGTCGGGGGCGGTCCACGGCACCCTCTTCTATCCGCAGATCGCCGGAGTGGCGCTCTCCTACAACCCGTACGCCTGGAGCGAGTACATCGATCCGAAGGCCGGTGTCGTCCGGCTGGTCTTCGGGCTGGGGACTCGGGCGGTCAACCGTAGCGACGACGACTACACGCGGGTGGTCGCCCTGAACGCCCCGCTGCGCAGGCCGGAGGCGAACGTGGACGAGGTGATCGAGTATGCCCAGAAGCGGGTCGACGTCATCGACATCGGCGCAAACCGGCTCGACTCGATGCATTGCGACAAGGTGCTGTCGGCGGACCCCGCCCTCCCGGTCGGGATGTTCGCCTCCCGGAGGCGCCCGACCGGAGACCACCCGGGGAGAGGGGAGACGACCCCCGCCTCTCCCTGGTTCCTGACGTTCGAGCGGCTCCTGTCGGACAGCCCGTTCGTCGACGACATGCAGGAAATGCTCCGGGTCCTGCGGGACGCCTACAACAGCCATGTCGACGTCGAATTCACCGCGAACTACCTGTCGGACGACAGCTTCCGGATCCATCTCGTACAGTGCCGTCCGCTCCAGGTGCGCGAGGGAGGCCGGATCGTCCCCGCCCCGTCGAACCTCTCCCCGGAGGACCTGGTTCTCGAGGCCCGGGGGACGATCGTCGGGCAGAGCTCCTACTCCCCGGTGGACCGGCTGATCTACGTCGTTCCCTCCGCCTACATGAAGCTGCCGATTCCCGACCGCTACGCCGTCGCCCGCCTGATCGGGCGGGTGACGCACGTCCGCGAGGAGGGCGGGGACGAAAAGACGATGATGCTGCTCGGCCCCGGACGCTGGGGGACCAGCACTCCCTCCCTCGGGGTTCCGGTCAGCTTCGCGGAGATCAACCGGATCTCGGTCCTGTGCGAGATCGTCGGGCTGCACGGGGGGATCGTCCCCGACGTGTCGCTGGGGACCCACTTCTTCAACGACCTGGTCGAGGCGAACATGCTTTACCTGGCGGTCTTCCCCGGGAAGAGGGGGAATTTCCTGAACGAGGAGTTCTTCGAGCGGCGGGAGAACCGGCTCGCCGCCCTGCTGCCGGACGAGGCGCACTGGTCCGGCGTCGTCCGCGTCGTCGACGTTCCCGATTCCCCCGGGGGGAGGATCCTCTACCTGCACGCCGATTCTCCGGGGCAGCGGGCGGTCTGCTGCCTCGCCGGCTCCGCCTGAGGGTTTCCCCTAACCCGGCGGCAGGGGGGCCTTCCGGTACCGGGTGGCCCGGCCGGCCCCGGTCCTCTTCACCAGGGAGAGCTCCAGCAGCCGCCCGAGGACCTGCTTGGCGGTGTCCCGCGGGATTCCCAGCTCC
>MGPV01000066.1:45920-46089 GCA_001797615.1 Deltaproteobacteria bacterium GWC2_65_14 | reverse complement strand
GAGATGTCCGGCCGGGGGAGGTTCCGGTGCGCCTGGCTGCGCCGCAGCGCCAGCAGGTACTCGGTCCGCCGGGCCGCGATGATCTTTTCCAGGGAAAGGTACGGGACGTAGGCGTATCCGCACTGAAGGAGCAGATAGTTGGCCAGGATCCGGCTCGTCCGGCCGTTTC
>MGPV01000066.1:0-45805 GCA_001797615.1 Deltaproteobacteria bacterium GWC2_65_14 | reverse complement strand
CTCCGTCGCCGCCAGCGCCGGGTCCGCCGGACGCAGGGCCGGGGAATCCGGGGGGAAGCCGGGCCGCGCGGCGCGACCGGCGGAAAGGGGGCGGTAGTTCCCCCGGTGCGCCCGGTCCCCCGGGGAGTAGCGGAGCAGGTCGGCGTGAAACCGCCGGATCAGCTCCTCCCCGAAGGTCATCTCCCGGTGCCCGTCGAAGACGGCGCGCAGCAGGGCGGCGTACCCGGCCTCCCGGGGGGAGAGCGTATTTCGCCCCCCCTGCGTCCGCATCCCGGGCGTCCGTCCGGAGGCCGCCCCGGCCCCGGGTCCGCCGGACGGGGAGAGGGTCACCCCCGCCGAGGTCTCCACGACCCGCTTCTTGAGCCGCCCGAGAAGGGACGGAGGCAGCCGGCTCTGGCCTTCCCACCACCCGCGGAAACGGTCGATCCGGGAGATCCGCAGGAGGAGCTCGTGGAGCGTCTCCGCCGGGAGGGCCCGGAGGCGTGTGTCGTACCGGCCTGTTCTCATCGTTCCTCCACCCATCCCCGGGTATGCCCGATTATACCCGATTCGACCGCCTGCTGTTGACTTGCCGTTTCGGAGCGGTAGAGTCGAGGATGCGGGCGGCCGGACGGGCCGCTACTTCGTGTCCGTTTCGAGGAGGATCGGTATGGCACTGACGGAAAGGCTGGAAGGGATCTACCAGGGCGTGATCAAGCGCAACCAGGGGGAGGCCGAGTTCCACCAGGCGGTGCGGGAGGTGCTCGAGTCGCTCGGGCCGGTCCTCGTCAAGTACCCGGAGTTCGCCGAATCGAAGGTCATCGAGAGGATCTGCGAGCCGGAGCGGCAGCTCATTTTCAGGGTGCCCTGGCAGGACGACCGGGGGGAGGTCCAGATCAACCGCGGCTTCCGCGTCCAGTTCAACAGCGCGCTGGGGCCGTACAAGGGGGGGCTGCGCTTCCATCCCTCGGTGTACCTGGGGATCATCAAGTTCCTCGGGTTCGAGCAGATCTTCAAGAACTCCCTCACCGGGCTCCCGATCGGGGGGGCGAAGGGGGGATCCGACTTCGACCCGAAGGGGAAGTCCGACGGGGAGGTGATGCGGTTCTGCCAGAGCTTCATGATCGAGCTGTGGCGGATCATCGGGGAGCACACCGACGTCCCCGCCGGCGACATCGGCGTCGGGGGGCGCGAGGTCGGCTTCATGTTCGGCCAGTACAAGCGGCTCACGAACAAGTTCGAGGCGGGGGTGATCACCGGGAAGGGGCTGGTCTACGGCGGGAGCCGGGTCCGCACCGAGGCGACCGGGTACGGATGCACCTACTTCGTCGAGGAGATGCTGAAGGCCAGGAAGAACGGGCTCAAGGGGAAGAAGTGCCTCGTCTCCGGCTCCGGGAACGTCGCGATCTACACGGTCGAGAAGGTGCACCAGCTCGGCGGCAAGGCGATCGCGGTGAGCGACTCCAACGGGGTGATCGTAGACGAGAAGGGGATCAACCTGGAGACCTTGAAGATGCTCAAGGAGGTCGAGCGCCGGAGGATCAAGGATTATTGCGAGTACCACAAGGGCGCGAAGTTCATCCCGAACGGGAACATCTGGGACATTCCGTGCGACGTGGCCTTCCCCTCGGCGACCGAGAACGAGATCACCGGGAAGGACGCCAGGAAGCTGGTGAAGAACGGCTGCATCGCGGTCGGGGAGGGGGCGAACATGCCGACGACCCCGGACGGGGTGAACGTGTTCATCTCCGCCGGCATCGCCTACGGTCCCGGGAAGGCGGCCAACGCGGGCGGCGTGGCGACCTCCGGGCTCGAGATGCAGCAGAACGCCAGCCGCCAGGCGTGGGGGTTCGAGGAGACCGACGCGAAGCTGCACCAGATCATGCGGAACGTGTACCAGCTCTGCTCCGAGGCAGCCGAGGAGTTCGGCTCACCCGGCAACCTGGTCAACGGCGCCAACATCGCCGGGTTCATCAAGGTCGCCCGGGCGATGACCGCGCAGGGGATCGTGTAGCGCGGCCGGAACGATCGGTCGGCGCAGGAAGGCAGGGGGGGCGCCCCGCGCGGGGCGCCCCCCCGTGTTTATCGGCCCTCTTCGGCCCGGGGGGGCTGCCGGTCCGCCGCCGGGGCTACGGTTTCATTCCGCCGCAGGGGCAGTCGCAGCCGTGTTTCTCCCTGCAGCCGTGCCGGCCGTCCTTTCCGCTCCCCATCCCCTCCTTGCCCCCGTGCATCCGTCCCATCATCGATTCCATGTGCCCGAGGTGGGAGGCCTGGAGGTCGTCCAGTTTCTTCAGGTGATCCAGGACGGCGGAGCGGAACGGGTCGGAACCGGTTGACGCTTCCAGCTTCTTCTCGCTCTCGCGCAGGTCCGAAACCGCCTTCTTCATCTCCTCGAGATGCCCCTTCATCTTCTCCATCATCGGGGGCATCTCTCCCTCGCCTGGCATGTGCCCTTGGCGCTTGCCGCACTTCTTCATGCAGCATTCGCGACCGCAGGGGCATGGAGTGCCGGAATCCGCCATCGGCTTGTCCATCCGGGCGTCTTCCCCGGGGGGGGGTGCCTCGGCGGTCGCGGCGGGGACGGAGACGGGTGCAGGAGCGGGCTTCGCCGGTGCCTTGGCCTCTTCCGCAAACCCGGTGAGAGAGTGGTGGCGACCGTAGAACTTCCCGGCGTCCGTGAAGACCTTGTCGCCCGTTTTCCCTACGTGGCAGAAGCTGCACGATTTTTTTTCGGCCTTCGCGTAGGCGGGCGTCGCGTCGGCCGGTTTCCCGGCGGCGAAGAGAAGACCCATCGCAACGGCTGCGGTGACCGCCCATTTTCCGTACCGCTTCATGTGAGTTCCTCCTGTTCCGTAGTTTCCGTGCGATTTGGATTCCGGGGGAAGGGGCGTCCGCGTTCCCCGGACACCAGTCTACTCCGTTTTCCGGAGGGAGGCGGGGATCCTTTCCGCGGTGCATCGGGGCAGGCAGGCATTATAATGGGGATCGTGGCCCTGGCTCCATCGGGCCGCTCGCGGTGAACCTCTTGAACCCTGGGGGTGGGTCATGCTGGTCGGCAGGAGGATGACGAGGGACCCGAAGACGGTCGGCCCCGGCGACTCCCTGGCGCGCGCCGCGGAGATCATGCGCACTTTCCGGATCCACCACCTTCCCGTCGTGGAGGAAGGGAAGCTGGTCGGCATCCTGACGGACACCGACCTCCGCAACGCCGCGCTCGCGGCGGGGCGGACTTCCCTCCCCGGGGAGCTTCCGGTGACCGACCGGAAGGTGGGCGAGGTGATGAAGACCGAGGTCTGGTCGCTCACCCCGGAGGATTCGGTGGAGGACGCGCTGCTCATCATCCGGCGGAAGAAGTTCGGGTCCCTGCCGGTCCTCTCGGGCGACCGGCTGGTGGGGATCATCACGAAGATCGACCTGATCAACACCTTCATCGACGTCCTGGACATCGACGGGGTGGGGGTGCGGCTCGAGGTGATCCTGCCCCGGTCGCTCGAGCGGTTCGAGGAGCTGGTCGGCGCCGTCCGGGACCTCGGGGTGGAGCTGCGCAGCGGCCTCATCTCCCCCGAGAGGAACGAGTCGGGCCGGATGGTGGTCCTCCTGCGGTTCGACACGGTGAACGGCCCGATGGTGCGCGGGGCGCTCCGGGCGAAAAAGTTCGAGGTCCTGGATCCCGGCGCCGACTCCCTGTAGGAAAAGGGACGGTCCTGTGGTCAGGTTGGGTTGATGGCACAGGGGACCGCGGTCCACGACGGAGGGAGATGTAGGGTGGGCGCGTTCTCCAGGACCGTCCCTGATCTCATCGAGCCCCCGCCAGACGGCGCAGGACGTACTGCAGGATCCCGCCGTGGCCGTAGTAGTGCACCTCCTCCGGCGTGTCGATCCGGGCGACCGCGGTGAAGCGCTTCTCCGCTCCATTCCCCGTGACCCGGACGGTCAGCTTCTTCCGCGGGGCGATCCCTCCGGCGATCCCTTCCACCGCGAAGAGCTCCTTCCCGGAAAGCCCCAGCGTCTCCCGGGTCTCCCCCGGCTCGAACTGGAGCGGGAGGATCCCCATCCCGACCAGGTTGCTCCGGTGGATCCGCTCGAAACTCTCCGCCAGCACCGCCTGGACGCCGAGGAGCCGAGGCCCCTTGGCCGCCCAGTCGCGCGAGGATCCGGAGCCGTATTCCTTTCCGGCGAGGATCATCAGGGGCACCCCTTCGGAGGCATACTGCATCGCCGCGTCGTAGATCGTCGTCGTCTCCCCGTCCGGCAGACGGGCCGTCCACCCCCCTTCGGTGCCCGGGACGAGCAGGTTCCGCAGCCGGATGTTCGCGAAGGTCCCCCGCATCATCACCTCGTGGTTCCCCCGGCGGCTTCCGTAGGAGTTGAAGTCGCGCTTCTCGATCCCGTGCTCCCGCAGGTATTTCCCGGCGGGGCTCTCCTCGGCGATGTCCCCCGCGGGGGAGATATGGTCGGTGGTCACCGAGTCGCCCAGGATCGCCAGTACACGCAGGCCGGAAAGATCCTTCAGCGGCTCCGGAGAAGGGGAGAGCCCCTCGAAGAAGGGCGGGTGCTTGACGTAGGTCGAGTCCGGGTCCCAGGCGAAGGTCTCCGATTTGGGGACCGGGAGGCTCTTCCACTCCTCGTCCCCCTCGAACACCTGCGCATACTCCTTCCGGAACATGTCGGCGCCGACCGAGGCCCGCACCGTCTCCTCGATCTCCCTGGGGGAGGGCCAGAGCTCCTTCAGGAAGACCGGCTCACCGTTCGGGTCCAGCCCCACCGGTTCGTTGTACAGGTCGACGTCCATCCTCCCCGCGAGGGCGTAAGCCACCACCAGCGGCGGGGAGGCGAGGTAGTTCGCCCGGCTCATCGGGTGGATCCGTCCCTCGAAGTTGCGGTTTCCCGACAGCACGGAGGCGACGAAGAGATTTCCCTTGCGGATCCCTTCCTCGATCGGCTTGGGCAGCGGTCCCGAGTTGCCGATACAGGTGGTGCAGCCGTACCCCACCAGGTGGAACCCGAGCCCCTCGAGGTAGGGGGTGAGCCCCGCGCGGTCGAGGTAGCGGGTCACGACCTTCGACCCGGGGGCGAGACTGGTCTTGACCCACGGCTTCGATCTGAGCCCCCGCTCGACCGCTTTCTTCGCCAGCAGCCCCGCGCCGATCATCACCGCCGGGTTGGAGGTGTTCGTGCAGCTGGTGATCGCCGCGATCACCACCGACCCGTCGTGCAGGGTGAATGAAGTCCCCGCGTGAGTCACCGGGACCCCGCCCGGTTCCCCCGCGTTCTCCGCGGGCAGCGAGGCCCCTTCCGGGGTGCATCCACCCTCCGCGTGCCAGCGGCCATGGTTCTCCGGAGCGGGGGGAGCCGGTTCCTTCCCCAGCCCGGCGAGCACCTCCCGGAAGGAGGCCTTCGCCTCCGCGAGCGGCACCCGGTCCTGGGGGCGCTTCGGGCCGGCCAGACTCGCCTGCACGGTGGAGAGGTCGAGCGACAGGGTGTCCGAGAAGACCGGGTCCGGCGAGTCGTCGGTGCGGAAGAGCCCCTGCGCCTTGCAGTAGGCCTCCACCACCCGGACCTGCTCCCTGCTGCGGCCGGTGAAGAGCAGGTAGGAGAGCGTTTCCCGATCGACCGGGAAAAAGCCGATCGTCGCCCCGTACTCCGGCGACATGTTCGAGATCGTCGCCCGGTCGGGCAGCGAGAGGGAGGAAAGCCCCTTCCCGTAGAACTCGACGAACTTCCCGACGACCCCCTTGGCCCGCAGCATCTGCGTCACGGTCAGCACCAGGTCGGTCGCCGTCGCCCCCGGGGGAAGCGACCCGGAGAGCTTGAACCCCACCACCTGCGGCGTGAGCATCGAGAGCGGCTGGCCTAGCATCGCCGCCTCCGCCTCGATCCCGCCGACCCCCCAGCCGACCACCCCCAGCCCGTTGATCATCGGGGTGTGGGAGTCGGTCCCGACCAGCGTGTCGGGGAAGGCCTGGGTGACGCGCCCGACCTTCTTCCGGAAGACCACCGGCGCCAGGTACTCGAGGTTGACCTGGTGGCAGATTCCGGTCCCCGGAGGGACCACGCGGAAGTTGCGGAAGGACTCCTTCCCCCACCGTAAAAAGGCGTACCGTTCGCCGTTTCGCTCCATCTCCCGCCCGACGTTGGCCAGAAACGAGCCGGTGGAGCCGAACCGGTCCACCTGGACCGAGTGGTCGATCACCAGGTCCGCCGGCATGAGGGGGTTGATCTTCTTCGGGTCGGCCCCCATCTCCTTTGCGGCGTCGCGCATGGCGGCGAGGTCGACCAGCGCCGGGACTCCGGTGAAATCCTGAAGGAGGATCCGGGCCGGGCGGAAGGCGATCTCCTTCCCGGAGGCGGCCTTCGGGGACCATCGTGCGACCGATTCGATATCCTCCGCCGTCACGGAGACGCCGTCCTCGTGGCGCAGCAGGTTCTCCAGCAGCACCTTGATCGATCTCGGCAGCCGGGAGACCTTGCCGACCCCGCGCCGTTCCAGGGCGGGAAGGGAAAAGATCTCGTACGGTTTCCCGCCGATCGTCTTCCGTGTTTTCGCGCCGAAAGATCCTCCTGCCGTCTTGCCCATGGCCCCCTCCCTCGTCCGGTGGTACGATATTGTAACATAACGATTTTCCCGCAAATCGCCCTGTATCTTTAGACGCCTGCAGGAGATTGCGGGATTCC
This sequence comes from Deltaproteobacteria bacterium GWC2_65_14, assembly GCA_001797615.1. Classification (NCBI taxonomy): domain Bacteria; class Deltaproteobacteria; species Deltaproteobacteria bacterium GWC2_65_14. The sequence goes on along the minus strand of MGPV01000066.1, from coordinate 39,151 downwards.
GCCGTGGAAAAGGGGAATCGACCCGCGGGGCCGGGCATCCCATGCATGGAACCGCATGAACCGAAGGGAGGTTGCAGGATGAAGCTCAGCGAACAGATCGCGCAGTTCAAGGCGGGCAGGCCGACGCTGCCGCCGGAGATCGCGGCGAAGATGCAGCGGGGGGTCGAAAGCGTCCGGAACTCCGGGGCATCGGGGCTTTCGGTCGGAGAGCGGGCGCCCGACTTCACCCTCCCGAACCAGACAGGGAAGATGGTCCGTCTGGCCGACCGGCTCGCCGCGGGGCCGGCGGTCCTCTCCTTCTACCGGGGGGTCTGGTGACCGTACTGCAACCTGGAGCTGGCAGCTCTGGCGAAGGCGTTGCCGCGGATCAAGGAGCTCGGGGCGGATCTGATCGCGATCAGCCCGGAACTTCCCGACCACACCCTGACGATGGCGGAGAAGCACAAGATCCCGATCGATGTCGTAAGCGACGGCACCGGGGAAGTGCTCAAGAAGTACCGGCTCTGGTTCGCCGTTTCGGCCGAGATCAAGGAACTCTACCGGGACAAGTTCGGCATCCAACTGGACAAGTACAACGGGGAGGGAAGGTGGGAGCTGCCCGTGCCGGCCACGTACGTGCTGGACGGGCAGGGGATCGTCCGCGCGGGAGTGGCGGACCCGGACCACACGGTCCGGATGGATATCGAGGAGATCCTCGCGACGCTTGCGACGATCCGCGGAGGGAAGTAACCCGGACCTTCATCAGGATTCCTCCCGGCGATCCTCGTGGGAGAGACCGATATCCTCTCACGATCCCCCGGCCCGCGCATCCGGCTCCGGCGGCAGGAGAGGGGAGAGGCCCTCTTCCCGCTTCCGCAAAACGCACGCGGGGGGTATCATCGTACCCGTTCCATTTCCGGCCCCCCGGGGGCCGCCCGGGAGGAGCCGTTGCTGGAAACCGTCGGGACCCCGCTGCTGTGGGCGGGCTTCACGCTGGCCGTCATCGCGCTCCTCGCGCTCGACCTGCTCGTCTTCCACCGGAGGGCGCACGAGGTCAGCCACCGGGAGGCGCTCGCCTGGAGCGTCGGCTGGGTCTCGCTCGCGCTGCTCTTCAACCTCGGCGTCTACCGGGGATTCGGCCCGCAGCGGGGGCTGGAGTTCCTCACCGGGTACCTGATCGAGCTCGCCCTGTCGGTCGACAACCTCTTCGTCTTCATCCTGATCTTCTCCACCTTCGGCGTCCCGAAGGCCTACCAGCACCGGGTCCTCTTCTGGGGGATTCTCGGGGCGCAGGTCATGCGGGCGGTCTTCATCCTGCTCGGGGCGGCCCTGTTGCAGTCCTTCCACTGGATCATCTTCGTCTTCGGGGGGTTCCTGGTCTACACCGGCGTGAAGATCCTCTTCTCCCGCGGGACCGAGGTCCACCCCGAAAGGAACCCCGTCCTCAAGCTCTTCGGGAAGGTGATCCCCAGCATTCCGGAGTTCGACGGAGCCAAGTTCATCACCCGGAGGAACGGGCGGCGGGTCGCGACGGCGCTTCTCCCCGTGCTGCTGGTGGTCGAGGCGACCGACGTGGTGTTCGCCGTCGACTCGATCCCCGCGATCTTCGCCGTGACGAAGGACCCGTTCATCGTCTACACCTCGAACATCTTCGCGATCCTGGGGCTGCGCTCGTTCTACTTCCTGCTGGCCTCCGTCATGGGGAAGTTCCGCTACCTCAAGGTCGGGCTGGGGGTCGTGCTCCTCTTCGTCGGGGTGAAGATGGTGATCTCGGAATGGGTCCATATCCCGATCGAGCTCTCCCTCCTGGTCGTCGTGGCGGTGCTCGGGGGGTCGGTCCTTCTCTCCTGGCTTCGTCCCGTGCGGTGATAAGATAACAGGGTGCGTCCGCCCGGTTTTTCTGCGCGGAACGCATCGGAGGATCACCAGTTCAGGAAAGGGGAAACACCATGAAGAAAAAGACGCGAACCCGGAAGCTCGGGATTTCCCTGGCCGTGCTCCTCGCGCTGCCCGCAGGCTGCGCCACCAACCCGGACGGGACCACGGAGTACAAGCGGACCGCGATCGGGGCCCTTGCGGGGGGGGCGGTCGGGGCCGGGGCCGGCGCGCTGATCGGCGGAAAGAAGGCGGGCCGGGGTGCGCTGATCGGCGGCGTGGCCGGGGCGGTGGTCGGCGGAGCGATCGGCAACTACATGGACCGGCAGGCGGCGGAGCTGAAGCGGCGGATTCCCGAGGCCGCGGTGGAGCGCCAGGGGGACAAGCTCTACGTGGCTCTCCCATCCGGGATCCTCTTCGACGTCGACCGCGACCAGGTTCGTTCCGAGGCCCGGAATCCGCTGGTGACCGCCGCGGAGGTGCTCGTCAAGTACCCGGACACCTACGTGACGGTCGAGGGGCACACCGACTCCACCGGCTCCCACGACCACAACCAGTCGCTCTCCGAGCGTCGGGCGATGCGGGTCCGCGACGTCCTCCTGGACAGCGGGGTTCCCGCCGGGCGGCTTTCCGTCCGCGGCTACGGGGAGACCGACCCGATCGCCGACAACGCCACGCCGGAGGGGCGGCAGCTGAACCGGCGGGTCCAGCTGGAGATCCGTCCCAACGAGAAGCTGCAGGCACAGCAGCGGCAGGGGGGGTAGCCGGCGGGGCGGCGGTTCGCCGGAACGAAAACACCGACAGGGGGCACTTCTCGTGGAACCAGCGTCCATCGCGTCGCGCGCCATCAACACCATCCGCTTTCTTTCGGTAGATGCCGTCCAGAAGGCGAATTCGGGCCATCCCGGGACCCCGATGGGGTTGGCCCCCCTCGCCTACCTGCTGTGGACGAAGCACCTCCGCTACCATCCGAAGAATCCCGACTGGCCCGGGAGGGACCGCTTCGTCCTCTCCTGCGGCCACGCCTCGATGCTGCTCTACTCGCTCCTGCACCTGACCGGGTACGACCTCCCGCTGGAGGAGATCCGGGCCTTCCGCCAGTGGGGGAGCAAAACGCCCGGCCACCCGGAGGCCGGGCATACCCCCGGCGTCGAGGTGACGACCGGTCCCCTGGGGCAGGGGATCGGCAACGCGGTGGGGATGGCGATGGCGTCGCGCCTCCTGGCCCACCGGTTCAACCGGCCGGGGCACGAAATCGTGTCGCACCGTGTCGTGGCGGTCTGCTCCGACGGGGACCTGATGGAGGGGGTCGCCTCCGAGGCCGCCTCCCTCGCCGGGTTCCACCGGCTGGGGAACCTGGTGGCCTTCTACGACGACAACCGGATCACGATCGAGGGCTCGACCGACCTCGCCTTCTCCGAGGATGTAGCGGGACGGTTCCGCGCCTACGGGTGGAACGTCCTCTCCGTCGCGGACGGAAACACCGACCTCGACGGCCTCGACCGGGCGATCGGGACCGCCTTCGCCCACACGGAGCGTCCCACGCTGGTGATCGTGCGGACCCGCATCGGGTTCGGCTCCCCGAACAAGCAGGACACGGCGGAGGCCCACGGATCTCCGCTGGGCGAGAAGGAAGTGGCGCTCACCAAGGAGGCGCTGGGCTGGCCGAAGGAGCCGGACTTCCTCGTCCCCGGGGATGTCCTTGACCACTTCCGGGAGGCGGTCCCCCGCGGGGAACGGCTGGAGCGGGAATGGCGGCTCCGGATGACAGCCTACGCAGTGGCCCATCCCGACCTGGCGCTGGAGTGGGAGCGGGTGGCCTGGGGGGATCTCCCCGAGAAGTGGGCGGAGGCGCTTCCCCGGTTCCCGGAGGGCGACCAGGGGGTCGCCACCCGGAAGGCCTCCGGGAAGGTGATCAACGCGGTCGCGAAGCTTCTCCCCGAACTGGCGGGGGGGTCGGCGGACCTGGGGCCCTCGAACAATTCCGAGATCGAAGGCGGGGGGGAGTTTCTCCCGGACGCACCCCCCGGGGGGCGGAATTTCCACTTCGGCGTGCGGGAGCACGGGATGGGAGCGATCCTGAACGGGATGGCCCGCCACGGGGGAGTCGTCCCGTACGGGGCCACCTTCCTCATCTTCTCCGACTACATGCGCCCCTCCATCCGGCTGGCCGCCCTGATGGGGCTGCGGGTGATCTACGTCTTCACCCATGATTCGATCGGGCTCGGGGAAGACGGGCCGACGCACCAGCCGGTCGAGCATCTGGCCTCCCTGCGGGCGATGCCGAACCTCTATGTCTTAAGGCCCGCCGACGCGAACGAGACGGCGGCGGCCTGGAGGATCGCGCTGGAGCGCACCGCGGGCCCGAGCGCGATCGCGCTGACCCGGCAGAACCTGCCGGTACTTTCCCCCGACTCCGTGTTCCACGGAGGAAACGTATATCGCGGCGCCTACATCCTCTTGGAAGGGGGGAACAACCGCCCCGAAGCGATCCTGTTGGCCACCGGCTCAGAGGTCCATGTCGCGGTGGAGGCGAGGAAGCTCTTGGAAACGGAGGGGATCTCCACACGGGTGGTCAGCGCCCTCTGCCTGGAGCGGTTCGAGGAGCAGCCGGAGGAGTACCGCAGGGCGGTGCTCCCTCCTTCCGTCCGGGCGAGGGTGTCGGTGGAGGCGGGGACGACCTTCGGATGGGACCGGTACGTGGGAGAGGGGGGCGCGGCGGTCGGGATCGACCGGTTCGGCGCCTCCGCCCCGGGCTCCCGGCTCTTCCGGGAATTCGGATTCACCCCCGGGAACGTGGCGGCCCGGGTGAAGTCGCTCCTGGGCAGAGGGTGACGCCCGACGCGGCAAGGAACCGGAAAGGGGTGTCCATGACGAGGAATCCACTGGTGCAGCTCGGGACGCTGGGTCAGAGCCCCTGGCTCGATTTCATCGAGCGGGGGCTGATCGAGTCGGGGGAACTGGCGCGCCTGGTCTCCGACGACGGGATCCGGGGCGTCACCTCCAACCCGACGATCTTCGAGAAGGCGATCTCCGGCGGGAAGGCCTACGACGGCCAGATCCGGACCCTCGCGGGAAGGGGGGCCGGCGTGATGGAGGCCTACAAGGAGCTGGTCACCGAGGATATCCGCCGCGCGGCGGACGTGCTGCGGCCGGTCTTCGACGCCTCGGGGGGGGGAGACGGGCATGTCTCCCTCGAGGTCGATCCCGACATGGCCCACGATACGGGGCGCACGGTGGAGCGGGCGGAGGAACTCTTCCGGGCGGTCGGCCGCCCGAACGTGCTGATCAAGATCCCCGCCACCGTCGAGGGGCTTCCCGCCATCGAGGAGACGATCTCCCGCGGGATCCCGGTGAACGTGACGCTGATCTTCTCGGTGAAGCGGTACGAGGAGGTCGCGCAGGCCTACATCCGGGGGGTGGAGAGGCTGGCCGCCTCGGGAAAGGATCCCCGCGCGGTCGCCTCCGTCGCCTCCTTTTTCGTCTCCCGCGTGGACACGGCGGTGGACAGGCTGCTCGACGCGGTGATCCCGCGGTGGCCGGGCTCCCCCAAGGCGCAGACGGCGATCTCCCTGAAGGGGAAGGTGGCGATCGCGAACGCGCGGCTGGCCTACGCCCGGTTCCGGGAGATCTTCTCGACTCCGCGGTGGAAGGAGCTCGCGGGGAAGGGCGGACGGTCCCAGAGGCCCCTGTGGGCGAGCACGGGGACGAAGAACCCGGCCTATTCGGACGTGCTCTACGTGGAGGAGCTGATCGGTCCCGACACGGTGAACACGATGCCGACGGCGACGATCGAGGCCTTCCGCGACCACGGGACGGTGGCCGACGCCCTCACCGGGAGGGAGGCGGAGGCGCGGGAGGTGCTGGACGACCTCGGCCTCCTGGACATCGGGATCGAGGAGGTCTGCGAAACACTCACCGCGGACGGGGTGGAAAGTTTCTCCGATTCCTTCCGGAAGCTCCTCGCCGCGGTCGAGCGGAGGTTGTCGGAAACGAAGAAACGCTGAAGCCGGAAGGTCCCGGCGGACGATACGGGGGAGGCGCCTCATGCGACTGGCGATGGTGGGACTGGGGAAGATGGGCCTGAACATGACCCGCCGCCTGATGCGCGGCGGGCACGAGGTGGTCGCCCTGGACCGTTCCCCGGCCGCGGTCGACGCCGCCGCCCGGGAAGGGGCGATTCCCGCGGCCTCGATCCCCGACGCCGCCGCGAAGCTGTCCCCCCCGAGAGTGGTCTGGCTCATGGTCCCCGCCGGCGCGCCGGTGGACGAGAATGTGGCGCTGCTCGCCGGAAGCCTCTCCTCCGGGGATATCGTCATCGACGGGGGGAACTCCCTCTACAAGGATGCCCCGCCCCGCGCGGAACGGCTCGGGGCGAAGGGGATCCGTTTCCTGGACGCCGGGACCAGCGGCGGGATCTGGGGACTCGCGGAAGGATACTGCCTCATGCTGGGGGGGGACGCGGAGGCCTACCGGACGATCTCCCCCATCCTCACCACCCTGGCCCCCCCGGACGGCCACGCCTACATGGGGCCGCACGGGGCGGGCCACTTCGTCAAGATGGTCCACAACGGGATCGAGTACGGGATGATGCAGTCCTACGCCGAGGGGTTCGACCTGCTCTCCTCCGCCCCCTATCCGCTCGACCTGCGCGCCGTCGCCTCCCTCTGGAACCGGGGGAGCGTGGTTCGCTCCTGGCTGCTGGAACTGGCGGAAAGGGCGCTGGAAAAGGACCCGAAGCTCTCCTCGCTCTCCCCCTACGTGGAGGATTCCGGCGAAGGGCGCTGGACCGTCGAGCGGTCGATCGAGGCGGGGGTTCCCCTCCCCTCCATCGCCCTCTCCCTCTACATGCGCTTTTTCTCCCGGCAGGAGAACTCCTTCGCGATGCGGATGCTGGCCGCCCTGCGGAACGAGTTCGGTGGGCATGCGGTGAAGACCGCCACCCCCGAAAGGAAGAAGGGGTAACGCGATGGCGGGACCGATGCCGGTGGAAGCGGCGGGCGTACTCCCGGCCGAGGCGCTCGCCCAGGCGGTGCCCCCCCCCTGCCTGCTCGTCCTCTTCGGCGCGTCCGGGGATCTCACCCGGAGGAAGCTCGTGCCCGCACTTTACCGGCTCTTCCGGGAGAAGCTGCTGCCGGAGGAGTTCTCCCTGCTCGGCGTATCCCGCACCTCCTTCTCCGACGAGGCGTTCCGGGGGCGGCTCGGGGAGGAGCTTCGGGAGCATGCGCCGTCCGGGTTCGACCCCGGCCTCTGGGGGGAGTTCTCCGGGCGCCTCTTCTATCATCCGGCGGACGTCGACGACCCCGGGAGCGTGCAGGCCCTGGCGAAGCGGATCCGCGATCTCTGCCGGGAGCGGGCGATCCCCGGGAACCTCCTCTTCTACGCCGCCGTCGCCCCCCGGTTCTACTCCACCGTCGTCCGGCGGATCGGCGAGGCGGGGCTGGCCTCCCCCTCGGAGGAGCTCCCCGGCTTCCGGCGCGTGATCCTCGAGAAGCCGTTCGGGCACGATCTCGAAAGCGCCCGGGCCCTGTCGCGGGAGATCCTGTCGGTCTTCCCGGAGGAGCAGGTCTACCGGATCGACCACTACCTCGGGAAGGAGACGGTGCAGAACCTGCTGGTCTTCCGGTTCGCCAACGGGATCTTCGAGCCGATCTGGAACCGGAACTACATCGACCATGTCCAGATCACCGTGGCCGAGACGATCGGCGTGGAGGGGCGGGGGGACTACTACGAGGGAGCGGGGGCGGTCCGGGACATGATCCAGAATCACATGCTTCAGCTCCTTTCCCTCGTGGCGATGGAGCCGCCGATCTCCCTCTCGGCGGAGGATGTGCGCAACGAGAAGGTGAAGCTGCTCCGGTCGATCGAGCCGGTTCCGGCGGACCGGGCGGGGGAGGCCTGCGTCCGGGGGCAATATGGGGCGGGGGAGAGCGGAGGGAAGCCGGTTCCCGCCTACCGGGCGGAGAAGGGGGTCGCCCCCGGCTCCCTCACCGAGACCTACGCCGCGTTCCGCCTGACGATCGACAACTGGCGGTGGGGAGGGGTTCCCTTCTACCTGCGGACGGGGAAGCGGCTGGCCCGCAAGGTGTCGGAGATCGCGATCGGGTTCCGCCCCGCCCCCTATCTCCTGTTCGAGGACACCGCCTGCGGGCAGATCGAACCGAACCTCCTGATCCTGAACATCCAGCCGGAGGAGGGGATCTTCCTCCGGGTGGGGGCGAAGTACCCGGGCCCATCGGTCTGCGTCCAGCCGGTCGATTTCCGGTTCACCTACGAGGAGGCCTTCGGCGCGAAGAGCCCCCCGGCCTACGGACGCCTCCTCCTCGACGCGATGCACGGCGACGCGACCCTGTTCCCCCGGTACGACACCGTGGAGATCTCCTGGTCGCTCCTCGACCCGTTCCTCCGCCGGTGGGAGGAGAATCCCGGACGGGATCTCCATGCCTACCCCCCGGGCAGCTTCGGGCCGCGCGAGGCCGAGGCGCTCCCCGGACGGGAGGGAAGGCGTTGGAGGACCCCGTGACGGGGGCGGCAGGGGCCGGGGCGGGACGGCTGTTCGTCTGCGTCTCCCCGGAGGAGCTTGCGCGGGCCGCCGCGGGGCGGCTCTGGGGGATCGTCCGCGAGCGGGCGGCCCCGCCGGGAGGGGGTGGCGGATCTCCCCGCCCCGTCACCGTGGCGCTCTCCGGCGGGAAGACCCCCCGGTCCTTCCTGCAGGCGCTTGCCGGGCCGCCTTACCGGGAGCGGTTCCCCTGGGGCTTCGTCCATTTTTTCCAGGTCGACGAGCGCTGGGTTCCCCCGGACGACCCGCGCAGCAACCAGCGGATGCTCCGTGCGTGCCTCGTCGACAAGGGGCCGGTCCCGGAGAGGAACTTCCACCCGGTGGACACCTCCCAGCCGGATCCGGTCGAGGGGGCGAAACGGTACGAGGATCATCTGAGGCGCTTTTTCCCGGACCCACCGGGGGGGGTCCCCCGCTTCGACGCGGTCTTTCTCGGCCTGGGGGAGGACGGGCATACGGCGTCGCTGTTCCCCGGTTCGCCGGCCCTGGAGGAGGAGAATGCCTGGGTGACCCACGCGGTAGGGGGGTCTCCCCGGACCTCCCGGGTCACCCTGACGCTGCCGGTCCTCAACGCCGCCTTCCGGGTGATCTTCCTGGTCAGCGGGGCCGGGAAGGCGGGCGTCCTGAGGGAGCTGCTGCTCGGAAAAGGCGGGGGCGGGCACCCGGCGGCGCTGGTTGCCCCGAAGAGGGGGAAGGTCACTTTCCTGGCCGATGCCGACGCTGCCTCCCGGATCCCCCCGGCGGAGGCCGCGTATCCGGGTGGAGAGGGAGGGGCCGGATGATCCTGGCGGGCGACGTCGGCGGCACGAAGACCAACCTTGCCCTCTTCCGGGCCGAAGGAGCCCGGCTCTCCCGGCTGGGGCTGCGCTCCTTCCCGAGCCGGGAGTACGGGGGGTTGGAGGAGATCCTCGGCGAGTTCCTCGCCGGAGGTGCCGCCGTGGATACGGTCTGCATCGGGGTGGCGGGCCCGGTGGCCGGTGGACGCAGCCGGGTGACGAACCTGCCGTGGGAGGTGGACCGGGAGTCGATCCGACGCGCCTGCGGGGCGAAACGGGGGTTTCTCGTCAACGACCTCCAGGCGACCGCCTTCTCCGTTCCGGCTCTTCCCGCGAAGAGCCTCGCGGTGCTGCAGGAGGGGGAGGGGGACCCGGAAGGGACGGTCGCGGTTCTCGCCGCGGGGACCGGGCTGGGGGCGTCGTTCCTGGTGTGGGACGGGACGGGGCATCTCCCGGTCGCCTCCGAGGGCGGGCATGCCGATTTCGCCCCCCGGAACCCGCGGGAGGCGCGGCTGCACGCCTTCCTCGCGGCGGAGCATGGCCGGGTGAGCGTGGAGAGGGCGGTATCCGGTCCGGGGCTGCATGCGGTCTACCGGTTCCTCCGGGAGTCGGAGGGGATGGCGGAATCTCCGGGGATCGAGGAGAGGATGGCGCGGGAGGATCCCTCGCGGATCGTTTCGGAGGAGGGGCTCTCCGGAGGATCGAAGACCTGCCGGGAGGCGCTGCGGATCTTCGCCTCCCTCTACGGGGCGGCCGCCGGGAACCTCGCCCTGCAGGTGCTGGCGACCGGGGGGGTCTATCTCGGGGGCGGGATCGCCCCCGCGATCCTCCCGGCGCTTGCGGCGGGGGAGTTCCAGGAGGCGTTCGTGTCGAAGGGCCGGTTCAGGGGGGTTCTCTCCGGCCTCCCCGTCCGGGTGATCCTGGACGACAAGGCGGCCCTGATGGGCGCGGCCCGATATGCGCTGGAAAAAGGGGGAAGGGAATGACGGGAATATCCCGGAATCGGTTCCGGATCGTGCTGGCCGCCGATCACGGGGGGGTGGAGCTGAAAGAGGCGCTGGCCGGGTTCCTGTCCCGGGCGGGATATCCGGTGCGGGACCTGGGAACCGGCACCGCCGACCCGGTCGATTACCCGGACTACGGGTTCGCCGCCGCCATGGAGCTGCGCCGGGGGGAGGCCGACCGGGCCGTGCTGCTCTGCAAGTCGGGAATCGGGATGGCGATCGCGGCGAACAAGGTGCTCGGCGTGCGCGCGGCCCTCGTCTCCAGCGTGCAGGAGGCCGAGCTGTCCCGGCGGCACAACGACGCGAACGTCCTGGTCCTCCCGGCGGTCGGGACCGCCGCCGAGGAAGCCTTCCGGATCGTCGAGGCGTGGCTTGCGGCCCCCTTCGACGGGGGTCGCCACAGCCGCCGGATCGACAAGATCCGGCGCTTCGAAACGGACCACTGGAAGGAGTGAAGGCCCCGGTTGGTTGACAACCCCGGCGGGTCCCACATAATAGAAAAATCGGGGGAATTTCGTTCCGGAGGCAATGGGGTGGGGGAAACGGTTCGGTTCCACAGGCGCGGAACGGGGGGCGCCGCGGAAAAACCGGTCGAGCTCCCGGAAAGCGTCATTCCGGGGGTCGCCCGAATCTGCGCGCTCGGGCTGGGCCTTCCGGAGCTCCTGGACGAGATCTGCCGGGAAGTCGCGGCGCTCTTCGGAACGGAGTGCTGCTGCCTCGTCGCCATTCCGGCCGGCGGCGCCCCCGTGGAGGTCCGACGGTTCCCCGGAGGCGGGGAAACCGCCGGGCTGCGGGATGTCTACCGGGAGCTCTGCCTCAGGGAGGAGATTCTCTCCCGGCTCCGCGACGAGGGGCCGCTGGCCGTTCCCGATCTTTCCGCCCTTTCCCCGGACGATCCGGTCCGGGCACTCTTCGAGCCGGCCTCCGTCCGTTCCCTGCTGGTCGTCCCCCTGCGGATCGGCACGGCGCTGAACGGACTGCTCGCCTTTCATGCGATCGGATCGCCCCGCTCCTGGGAAGACGGGGAGCGCCGGCTGGCCGAGGAGGCGGCCCCGATCCTGGCCGCGGCCCTCGAGCGGAAAACGATGGAGGAGAGGCTGCTGGCCTCCGAGGCGCGCTACCGGTTTCTCGCAGACAACGCGCTCGACTTCATTTCCCTGCATGATCTTGAGGGAAGCTATCTCTACGCCAGCCCGGCCTCCCGGAGGATGCTCGGGTACCGGCCGGAGGAGATGACCGGCGTGGCGGCCGATGCCTTCCATCATCCCGACGACCTCCCGAAGCTGCGCGAGGGGAACCGGCGGCTCGCGGCGGGGGAGGGCTTGTCGGTTACGGTCCAGCACCGTCTCCGGTGCAAGGACGGAAGTTTCCGGGAGGTGGAAACCGTCTCCTCCCCGGTGACGGTCGGCGGCGGGGAGGTCCGCCGGATCCTCCGGATCACCCGCGACATCACCGAGCGCAAGCAGATGGAAAGCCGGATCTTCGAGGGGCAGCAGCAGGAGACGATCGCCCTGCTGGCGGGCGGGGTCGCCCACGAGTTCAACAACCTGCTCGTGGGGATCAACGGAACGGCGGAGATGCTCTCCCTGCTCCTCTCGGGGAACGAGGAGGCGCTCCAGTACCTCTCCACGATCGAGCGGCTGGGAAACCGCGCCGTGGAACTGACCCGGCAGCTGCTCGCCTATGCCCGGCAGGGGGTCCGCACCCCGGAGCTCCTCTCCCTTCCCCGCCTGGTCACGGAGGACTTCCCCGCGCTGCGGGCGGCCCTTCCGTCCTCCGTGGAGATCCGCCTGGAGCTGGACGAGGGGGTCCCCCCCGTCCGGGTGGACCTCTTCCAGCTGAAGCAGGTGATCGTGAGCCTCTGCCTGAACGCAGCGGAGGCGATGCCGTGCGGCGGGACCCTCACGATCCGGACCCGGCAGGAGGATACCGTTCCGGAGGGCCCCCGGGACGCGACGGGACCCTCGGGGGACGGGATCGAGAGGAGGCTCTTCTCCGGCGGGGAATTCCCGGGCCCGTGGACGTTCCTCGATGTGGCCGACAGCGGCGCCGGGATGGAGGAGGCCACGCTGAAGCGGATCTTCGAGCCGTTCTTCTCCACGAAGTTCATCGGGCGCGGCATGGGGCTGGCGGCGGTCCGTGGGATCGTGGAAAACCACGGCGGCGCGATCCGGGTGTACACGGAGCCCGGGAAGGGGACCGTCTTTTCGATCGGGTTCCTCGGCGCGGAGGGGACGCCCGCCGCCGAGGAGCCGCGGGAGCCGCCCCCCCTCTGCGGAGAGGGGACGATCCTGCTGGCCGACGACGAGGAGGATGTCCGGGACGTGGTGCGCGCCATGCTCGAATCGTTCGGCTACACCGTGGTGACGGCGAGGGACGGGCAGGAGGCGGTGGAGATCTTCCGGGAGCGGGCGGGGGAGGTGGACCTGATCCTGCTCGACATGATGATGCCCCGGATGACAGGGGCCGAGGCCTTCGCCGAGATCCGGCGGATCTCCCCCGGCGCGCGTGCGATTCTCGCCAGCGGATACGACGTGCAGGGGGCGGGCCGCGAGTTCGCCTCCCGGGGGTTTTCCGCCTTTCTCCAGAAGCCGTTCCGGAGGGGGGAGCTCGGCCGGAAGGTGGGCGAGGCGCTGGGATCCGGGTCCCGCGGGACCTCCGGGGAGAGTTGACATGCGCGTTGCGGGTGCGATCCTTCCGCTGCTCGCGGCGGCGCTTCTGGCCGGCTGCTCCCCCAGGGCCTACCTCGCGCACCGGGTGGCCGACTCGGTGTCCGCCGGGGGAGAGATCTTCGGCACCGACGACGATCCGGAGCTGATCCGGGACGCGGTCCCCTTCGCGCTCAAGGCGGAGGAAGTTCTCCTTTCAGGGAATCCCGATCACCGGGGGTTGCTGCTGTCGCTTTGCAAGGGGTTCGCCCAGTACGCCTCCGCCTTCGTGTGGCAGGAGGCGGTGGAGGAGAAGGACCGCGGGGCGGCCGAGGCGGGGAAGGAGCGGGCTCGCCGCCTCTTCCTGAGGTCGAAGGAGTACGGGCTCCGGGGGCTTGCGGCGGCGCGGCCGGGATTCCGGGAGCGGTTCGCGGCCGACCCCGCGGCAGCCGTCTCCATGGCGCGGAAGGAGGATGTCCCCTTCCTGTTCTGGACCGGCGCATCGTGGAGCCTCGCGGTAGCATCTTCCCCGAACGACCCGATGCTGCTGGCGGACCTTCCCCGGAGCGAGGCGCTGGTGCGCAGGGCGCTGGAGCTCGAGGAGGGGTACGACGCGGGGGCGATCCACGAGTACTACATCGCCTTCGAGGGGGGGCGTCCCGAAGCGATGGGAGGGTCGGTGGAGCGGGCGAAGCGTCACTACGAACGGGCGATGGAGCTTGCCGCGGGGCGGAGGATCTCCCCGATGGTCACCTTCGCGGAGACCGTGTCGGTCCGAACGCAGAACCGGGCGGAGTTCCTCGGTCTGCTCGACCGGGCGCTCCGCTTCGACGCCCGGGGGGAGGCCCCGGAGTTCCGTCTTGCCAATCTTCTCGCGCAACGCAAGGCGAGATGGCTGACAGGGAGGGTGGATGAGTTCTTTCTGGAATAGGGCGGCGGCTTGCGGTGCGGCCCTTCTTTTCCTGTCCCCCTTCAGCGTCCCTGCGCACGCCGGGCCCGTCGTTGTCAAGATGGCGACCCTCGCCCCGGAAGGGTCGTCGTGGCACCGTGTCCTGCAGGAGATGGGGGAAGAATGGGAGAAGGTCTCCGGCGGGAAGGTCACCCTGCGCATCTACCCCGGAGGAGTGGTGGGGGACGAGGATACGATGCTCCGGAAAATGCGGGTGGGGCAGCTCCACGCGGCGGCGATCACCGGCATGGGCCTGGCCTTTCTCGACCGTTCCTTCTACGGCCTCCACGTGCCGATGATGTACGCCTCCGACGAGGAGTTCGACTACGTCCGCGACCGGATCGCCCCGATGCTCGAAGCGCGCCTGGAGGAGAAAGGGTATATCGTGCTGAACTGGGGTGACGCGGGGTGGGTCCACTTCTTCGCCAGGGAGGCCTTCACGCATCCGGCGGAGATGAAGGCGATGAAGCTGTACGTCGGCGCCGGGGACGACTCCCTCACGCAACTTTACAAGGAGGCGGGGTTCCGTCCCGTCCCGATTTCGGTCGTGGACATCCTCCCCGGCCTGCAGACGGGGCTGATCGACGCCTTCAACGCGACGCCCCTTGCCGCCCTGGCCTTCCAGTGGTTCGCACTCGCCCCGCATATGGCGGACCTCAAGTGGGCGCCGCTCACCGGCGCCACGATCATCGACAAGAGGGCATGGGAGAGGATCCCCGAGGATCTGAGGCAAAGGATTCTGGAAGTGTCCCGGAACGCCAGCCAGAGGCTTCGGCGCGAGATCCGCAACCTGAACGAGGAAGCGTTGAAGGTGATGGCGAAAAACGGTTTGAAGGTTGAACACATTTCCCCTGCCACCGAGGCGGAGTGGAGGAAAATCGTCGAGGACACCCACCCGCGAATCCGGGGGAGGATCATCCCGGCCGACGTCTTCGACGAGGTGCGAAGGTACCGGGACGAGTTCCGGCGTTCCCCGGCCGCGGGAAGGGCGATGGCCCGGTGATCCCGGAGAAGAGGGACGGCGCGGTGCCCCCGGCAGGAAACGCCGCGGGACGCCCCCCGGCGAAGGCGGGCGGGTTTTCGTTTCTGCACCGGGCGGAAAACGCCCTGTCCGTCGCGATGCTCTGCGCGATGGCTCTGTTGCCGATCCTGGAGATCGTCGGCAGGTGGCTATGGAGGACCGGGATCCCCGGTTCGACGACCCTCGTCCAGCACGGGACGCTCTGGATCGGGTTCCTGGGGGGAGCGATCACGGCCCGGGACGGCGGTCACCTGTCCATCGGGGCGCTCACGGGATTGCTCCCGCAGTCCTTCCGGAAGCCCGCCTTGATCTTCACCGCGTCCGTGTCCGCCTCCGTTTCCCTGCTTCTCTGCTACGCGGGGATCACCCTCGTCCGGATCGAATGGGCCGACGGCAGGTACCTCCTTCCCTACCTTCCCGTGTGGCTTGGGGAGGCCGCGATCCCCCTGGGATTCGCCCTGGTGGCATGGCGGCTGGTGAGGCTTTCCTCCGATACGTGGGGGGGGCGTGCGGCGGCGGCGGTTCTCGCGGTGGCAGGCGCCCTCGTCGTTTCGTCGGACCTGTTGTTCCTGAGCGCCCCCTTCGCGGCGTCCCTCGTGATCCTCGCCGCGGCCGTGGTTCTCGGCGCTCCCCTGTTCGCGGTCCTGGGAGGATTGGCGGTCCTCCTCTTCCGGTATTCCCAGGTTCCCATCGCCTCCATCCCGGCGGAGATCTACCGGATGGTGACCTCCCCGACCCTGCCCACGATCCCGCTGTTCACCTTCGCGGGGTATCTCCTCACGGCGGGGAACACGTCGGGACGGCTCGTCCGGCTCTTTCGGGCGATGGTGGGATGGATGCCCGGCGCGATCGCCGTGGTCACGGTGCTCGTCTGCACGTTCTTCACGACCTTCACGGGCGCATCGGGCGTGACGATCGTGGCGCTGGGAGGAATCCTGCTGCCGGCCCTTCTCGCGGAGCGATACCCCGAGAGGTTCTCGTTCGGGCTCCTCACGGCCTCGGGGTCGCTCGGGCTCCTGTTCCCGCCGTGCCTGCCGGTGATCCTGTACGCGGTGGTCGCGGGGATCCCCGTGGACAAGATGTTCCTCGGGGGGGTTCTCCCCGGGGTCCTGCTCGTCCTGCTCATGGCGGGGTGGGGGGTGCGCACGGGGATCCTCTCCGGCGCGAGGCGAACCGCTTTTTCGCTGACGGAGCTCGGCGCGGCGGCCTGGGATGCGAAATGGGACATCCTTCTTCCGGTGATCGTTCTTCTCGGGATCTTCGGCGGGTTCGCCACGACCGTGGAAGCGGCCGCGATGACGGTCCTGTACGCCTTCTTTGTCGGGGGTTTCGTCCACCGAGACGTCGGCCTGCGCAGGCAGTTCCCCGAGGCTGGGACCGAGTCCGCGCGGCTCGTGGGGGGATTCCTCATCCTTTTCGCCGTGGCGACCGGACTCACGGCGTACCTGATCGACGCGGGGGTGCCGCAGACGATCTTCCAGTGGGTCCGCCAGACGATTCACTCCCGTTTCGTCTTTCTCCTCATCCTGAACCTGTTTCTGCTCGCCGTCGGCTGCTTCATGCACATTTTCTCGGCGATCGTCGTCGTCGTTCCGATCATCGCTCCCATGGCAGCGGCATTCGATGTCCACCCGGTTCACCTCGGGATCATCTTTCTCGCAAATCTCGAGCTCGGGTTCCTGATGCCCCCGGCGGGGATGAACCTGTTCCTCTCCGCCTACCGGTTCGACCGCTCCCTGGGGGATATCTACCGGTCGGTTCTCCCCTTCCTCCTGATCCTGCTCCTGGGCGTGCTCGCCATCACGTACATCCCCGCCCTCACCACGGCGTTTCTCCCCTAGGACATCGTTTCGAAAAACCAGGTGCATTCGAGCGCCCCCGCCGCCGCGCGCGGAATCGTCCATGCTATAGTAGCGTTTCCTCACCACGGCAAGGAGGGAGCGATGCCCAAACGGGAAGAGAGCGTTCTGTTCAGCGGCGGCGCGAACGGGGCCGAGTACGAGTTCGGCGTCCAGGCGGAGCGGTTCGGAATCGAGGAGACGAACTTCACTTTCGGGGAGAGCGGATCCTCCCGGACCCGGGGGGTCCGGGTCCTGACCCGGGAGGAGCTGCGCAACGGGGATGTCAGCCTCTCCTACGTTTCCCGCCTGATGAACCGGACCTTCTCGGACGCTCCCCGGATCCGGAAGGTGCTCCAGACGATCTGGTATATGGTGAACGCGGGGGAGGAGGTCTATGTCGTCGGGAAGATCCTCGAGGACGGGACGGTCCGCGGCGGCACCGGCTGGGGCGCCGAGTTCGCCAAGCTCTGCAACAAGCCGATCTTCGTCTTCGACCAGGACGCCGACGGCTGGTTCTCCTGGAAGGAGGACCACTGGGTCCGGGTGGAGGAGCCGGGGGAGCCGAGGATCCGCGGCGCCCGCTTCGCCGGGACCGGCACCCGCTTCCTCGAGGAGAACGGCCGGAAGGCGATCCGGGAGCTGTTCGAGCGCTCCTTCGCGTAAGGGATCCCCGCGGCCGATGTCCACCCCCCCCATCCGGAACGTGGCGATCATCGCCCACGTCGACCACGGAAAGACCACGCTGGTCGACGCGATGCTCTGGCAGAGCGGGATCTTCCGGCAGCACCAGGCGGTCCCCGACCGGGTGATGGACTCCATCGACCTGGAGCGGGAGAAGGGGATCACGATCATGGCGAAGAACGCCTCGGTGGTCTACCGGGGCGTGAAGATCAACATCGTCGACACCCCCGGACACGCCGACTTCGGGGGTGAGGTGGAGCGGACGCTCAAGATGGTCGACGGGGCGCTCCTCCTCGTCGACGCCTCCGAGGGGCCCCTCCCGCAGACCCGCTTCGTCCTGAAAAAAGCGCTCGAGCGCTCCCTCCCCATCGTCCTCGTGGTGAACAAAGTGGACCGCCCCGACGCCCGGATCGGCGAGGTGATCAACGAGGTCTACGACCTCTTCATCGACCTGGACGCGATCGAGGAGCAGCTGGAGTTTCCGATCCTGCTCACGAACGCCCGCGCGGGGACGGCCCGGGAGCGGGAGGGGGGGGATTCCTTCGACCTGAGGCCGCTGTTCGAGCGGATCCTTTCCGGCATCCCTCCCCCTTCCGGCGACCCGGCGGGGACCCTGCAACTGCTGGTCACCCACCTCGAATACAGCGAGTATGTCGGGCGGCTGGCGGTGGGACGGATCTTCCGGGGGACGGTCCGTTCCGGTCAGACCGTCGCGGTCTGCGGTCCGGAGGGGGCCGTGGAGACGGTCAAGGCGTCCCCGCTGTACGTCTACGAGGGGCTGGCGAGGAAAGAGGTCCGGGAGGCCTCCGCCGGGGACATCGTGGCGATGGCCGGCGCGGAGCGGGCCACGATCGGCGACACGGTGTCCGACCCGGAGCGCCCGGCGGCGCTCCCGCGGATCGCCGTGGACGAGCCGACGGTGTCCATGGTCTTCTCGATCAACAGCTCCCCCTTCGCCGGGCAGGAGGGCAGCCTGCTCACGTCGCGGCAGCTGCGGGAGCGGCTGGAGCGGGAGCTGCTGGGGAACGTGGCGCTGCGGGTCGATTTCTCCGGGACCGACTCCTTCACGGTGATGGGACGGGGGGAGCTCCAGCTGGCGATCCTGGTCGAGATGATGCGCCGGGAGGGGTTCGAGCTCTCCGTTTCCCGCCCGGAGGCGGTCACGAGGTCGGTGGGCGGGACTCTCCTGGAGCCGGTCGAGACCCTCTTCCTCGACATCCCGGAGGGCTACCTGGGGGCGGTGACGCAGAGTTTGGGGGCCCGGAAGGGGAGGATGACGAAGATGGCGAACCCGGGGCGGGGGCGGGTGCGGCTCGAATACCGGATCCCCTCCCGGGGGCTGATCGGCTTCCGCTCCGAATTCCTGACCGAGACGCGGGGGACGGGACTGATGAACCACCTGTTCGACGCCTACGAGCCCTGGACGGGGGCCATCCGGGACCGGGTCGCGGGGACCCTGGTCGCCGACCGGGCCGGCCGCGCCACCGCATACGCCCTCTTCCACCTCCAGCCGCGGGGGACCCTCTTCATCGGGGAGGGGGAGCGGGTGTACGAGGGGATGGTGATCGGCGAGAACTCCCGCCCGGTGGACATGGACGTGAACGCGACCAAGGAGAAGAAGCTCACGAACATCCGGGCGGCGGGGGCCGACGAGGCGCTCCGGCTGATCCCTCCCCGGGCGATGCTGCTGGAGAAGGCGATCGAGTTCATCAACGAGGACGAGCTGGTCGAGGTGACCCCTTCCGCGGTCCGGATCCGGAAGAAGATCCTCCAGGCCGGTCGCCGTCCCAAGAGGCGGGAGTGAGCGGGAAGGTCGCCCGGCGGCTCTCCGCAGGCGGAAAATGGTGGAAAACCGGAGTGCGGGAAGGCAAAATGGATAGGAGCAACCGGAAACGGGACAGGGGGATGCCATGAAGAAGGCCAGGCCCGCCCGGGCGAAGGGCGGCACCGAAGCCGCGCTGGCGAGGGCGTTGAAGTTCGAGAAGGACGGGAAGCGGCTGTTCTCCTCGGCGGCGAAGCGGAGCGCGGATCCCTTCGCGCGCCAGCTGTTCGAACTGCTGGCCCGGATGGAGGAGAAGCACTGCGAGGATATCCTGGCGATCGCGAAGGCGCTCGAGGAGAAGGGGAAATTCCCCAAGGTGTCGAACGCGCCTTCCGACGAGAGGATGAAGATGTTCCGGAAGGAGTACAACCGGATCCGCAAGGAGAAGGTGATCTCCGGCGACGCGGCCGACGTCATGCGGAAGGCGCTCGCCTTCGAGGCCGCGGGGCGCGAGATGTACGACCGGATGTCGAAGGCCGCCGCCCACCCGCAGGAGAAGAAGTTCTTCCGGCTGCTCTCCGGGGAGGAGAACAGCCACTTCATGATTATTTACGAGTACCTCGACTTCCTGGAGAACCGGGGCCTCCGGATGCAGGATGGCTGAGGGACCCTTAGTGCTGCGTTTCATGATTACGCCTGCATTCGAGCGCCGCTGCATCCGCCCCGGCTGCGTTGCGCTCCTTGCGCCGTACTTAACAGTACGCCTCAGTCGCGCGCCTTGCCGGGCCGGCGCATCGACGCTCTCGGTGCCGTGCCGAAAACAAATACGTCGCCGTAATTATGAAGCGCAGCACTTAGGCAGGACCGGGGGGGCAGCGGTCCGTGCGACGACAGGGGGTCGGCGCACGGCCGGCGGTCCGTTTCGCGGCAGGGCGATAACGCACAAATTTAGGACGACAAGGCGAGGCGCGGAATGAACAGTCGCAGAATGCAGGTCCTGACCCTCTTCGGGGTGGCGGTCGTCCTGTTCCTCGGGGCGGTTGCGGGGCATGCCGGGCGCCGGGAGTTCTGGCTGACCCCCCCGAAATCGGATACCGAGGAATACATGGTCCCGCCCCCCCCGTTCACGGAGGGGATCTTCCCCTGCTCCGAATGTCATTCCGGCATGAAGCCGGATCCCCGGCGGCGGGTGCTCAAGGAAGAGCACACGAATATCCAGCTGAAGAACCATGCCGAACATGAACGATGGTGCCTCGACTGCCACGATCTCAAGAATCGCGACAGGCTGCGGCTGGTGTCCGGGGAGCAGATCGACTTCAATCACAGCTACCGCCTGTGCGGCCAGTGCCACGGGGACAAGTACCGGGACTGGAGGATGGGCATCCATGGAAAGCGCACGGGGGAGTGGAACGGGAGGAAGGAGTACCTCCTGTGCGCCCATTGCCATAACCCGCACAACCCCCGGTTCGAGCCGATTGCGCTGAAGCCGCCCCCCGAGCGCCCGGAGAACATCCGGTAGGCGCGGGTTTTTCGCATCCACCCTACTGAGGAGACCCCTCCATGTCGGATACGGAAACACGAAACGAACGCGTCTTCCGGCTCTCTCGCCGGAAAGCGCTCAAGGGAATGGCCGTGGGCCTGGGTGCTCTGGCGCTGCCGGGGAAGGACGCATCCGCCGCCCTCTGGGAATCGTTCTTCCAGAAGAATTTCCGGGAACTGAGCAAGTCCGAGATCCAGGACGTCGTGTCCCGGCTCGAAAAGGAATACAGCGCCACCTACGGCAAGCCGGTGAAGGTCAAGACGACACCTCCCATGGAGGGGGTGCTGTACGGGTACGGCCTCGACCTGTCCCGCTGCGTCGGGTGCCGAAGGTGCGTGTACGGGTGCGTGACCGAGAACAACCAGTCCCGCGATCCCCAGGTTCACTGGATCACGGTGCTCCGGCTCAGCAAGGAGAGAGGAGTGGACCTGGAGCACTCGGAGCGGTACTACAACCCGGCGAAGGTTCCGGAGGATGGGTACTTCTACATGCCGGTCCAGTGCCACCAGTGCGAGAATGCGCCGTGCACGAAGGTGTGCCCGGTCCAGGCGACCTGGAAGGAGAACGACGGGATCGTGGTCGTGGACTACAACTGGTGCATCGGGTGCCGCTACTGCATGGCGGCCTGCCCGTATGGAGCGAGACGATTCAACTGGAAGAAGCCCGGCCTGCCGGCCGGAGAGATGAACCCCGACACCCATTTCATGGGGAACCGGCCGAGGCCGGTCGGGGTCGTGGAAAAGTGCACCTTCTGCATGCAGCGCACTCGGGAACCGGACGGGAAGTACCCGGCCTGCGTCGAGGTCTGCCCGGTGGGGGCGCGCAAGTTCGGGAATCTCCTCGACCCGGCGAGCGAAATCCGCTACGTGATCGAGAACAAGCGGGTGTTCATCCTCAAGGAGGAGCTGAACACCCAGCCGAAGTTCTACTATTTCTACTCGGTATGACCTGCGGCGGAGGCAATCGATGAGGAAAGTCTGGGCATTCGTCAAGGGATGTTTCATCCTCCTCCGGCGGGGGAGCAAGCTCTACTACGTCTGGATCTATTTCCTCCTGGCCCTGGTGGTCGTCGGGGTCCTCGCGTATGCGAACCAGCTGTACGGCGGGCTGATCACCACCGCCATGCGGGACCAGGTGTCGTGGGGGTTCTACATCGCGAACTTCACGTTCATGGTCGGCGTGGCGGCCGCCGCCGTCCTGCTCGTCATCCCGGCCTACGTATACCAGTGGAAGCCGATCAAGGAGATCGCGATCCTGGGGGAGCTGGTGGCCGTGTCGGCGATGGTGATGTGCCTGCTCTTCGTCACGGTCGACCTCGGCCGTCCGGACCGGTTCTGGCACCTGATCCCGAAGGTCGGGATCCTCAACTTCCCCCAGTCCCTTCTGGCCTGGGACGTCGTCGTCCTGAACACCTACCTGGTCCTGAACTTCACCATCGCGGGGTACATGCTGTACAGCTATTACTACAAGCGCGAACCGAACATGAAATACGTCACGCCGCTCCTGCTGTTCTCGATCCCGGCGGCGATCTCCATCCACACGGTGACCGCCTTCCTCTACAACGGCCTCGCCGCAAGGCCGTTCTGGAACGCGTCGATCCTCGCCCCCCGGTTCCTCGCTTCGGCGTTCTGCTCCGGCCCGGCCGGGATGATCCTCATGTTCCAGGTCATCCGGAAGTGGACGAAGTTCCGGATCACGGACGAGGCGATCTTCAAGATCGCGGAGCTCATCGCCTACGCGATGTTCCTCAACCTGTTCCTGCTCGGCGCGGAGATCTTCAAGGAGTACTACTCCGACACCTCCCACCTGGCCCCGATGAAGTATCTCTACCAGGGGCTCGAGGGGCACTCGGACCTGGTCTCCTGGATCTGGACCGCGACCCTGTTCAACCTGACCGCCTTCTTCCTCTTCCTGATCCCCCAGACGCGGGAGAACCAGATCACCCTCAACATCGGATGCGTCCTCATTTTCATCGGCGTGTACATCGAGAAGGGGATGGGGCTGGTGATCCCGGGGTTCGTCCCGGACGTGCTCGGGGATTTCTACGAGTACTCCCCGACCAGTACCGAGATGCTGGTCACCATCGGGATCTGGGCGACGGGGCTTCTGGTCTACACGATGTTGCTGCGGATCGCCATCCCGATCATGAACGGCGACTTCCACGTGAGCGAGGACGGGGTGAACCCCCACATCGGCGACGACCTGTTCCTCGTCCGGAGTCGGGAGGAAGCGGATCCGGAGGCGGACCTGTTGGCGCAGTGACGGAAACGGCCGGGATCCCCGGCCGTTTCCGTCGTGCCCCCGCGGATCGAACTACCCCGGGGATATAGGCAGCCGGCGGGCCCCCGCCCGGCTACTGGCTGCGGAGATACTCCAGAACGTCCCGAAAGTCCTGACCGCTCATGTTGGGCCACGGCACCGCCTGCGTCACCATCGCGGCCTCCATCGCCGGGATGTGGTTCCACATCTGGGTGGCGAACAGGATGGCGTCGGCCGTCTTGATGTCCCGCACGATCTTCTGCCTGTCCGCGTCGGTCTTGAAATGGCAGTCTACGCACCGGTTCTTGCGGAAGATGGCTTCCCCTTTCCGGGGATCTCCCGGCTTGTCCTCGTACGTAAGCGAGTAGAGGAACACGACCAGGTCGTTCATCTCCGTCTCGTGGAAGTTGGGCCATTCCAGCTTCTTCTGCCGGAACCGTTCCTGCATCTTTCCGGCGTGGTTCCAGATCTTGGTGATCAGGGTCGTGACGTTGGCCCTGGAAACGGCCTTCCCCAGGTCCGGCCCGTCCTTTCCGCCGCTTCCCAGGATGGCGTGGCACTTGATGCATCCCTTTTCCGTAAGGACCTTGAACCCGTTTTCCACGTTTCCGACCCCGAGGAACACCTTCCGGCTTTTTTCTGTCGCCGATTCCGTCAGCGCGGCGAAGATGTCGGTCATGTCGTTTCCGGAAAATGTCGGGATGGGCGAGCCGGTCTGCGCCATCCGGAGGATCATCTCCGGCCCGTGGTTCCACATCCGCTGCAGCAGGACGACCTGGGACTGGTAGACGGCGAGGGTGTCCAGCGGCACCCCGTCCTTTCTTCCTTTCCTCCCCAGATGATGGCACCGGAAGCAGGTTTTCTCCTCGAGCAGCGCCTCGCCCTTCCGGGGATTCCCCGGCTCGCCCAGGTAGGGCAGCATGTAGAGGAACGAGATCAGCTGGTTCAGTTCATTGGTGCTCAACTGCGGGCGGTCCAGCACCTCTCTCCTCATATAGACCGCCATTTCCGGGGCATGGTTCCAGAGGGACGAAAAGATATCGAGGAAGCTCCCGTAGAACTTGGAGGACTGCAACTTGGGGCCGATCTTCCGCTCCCGCTCGAAGATCGAATGGCACTGGCTGCAATGCTTCCCCTCGAACACCTTCCGTCCCTGGATGAGGTCGCTGTTGAGGTGGGGCTTGTAGGGAGCCGGCTCGGACTTGGCGAGGGTCCGCTCCGTGGGGGCTGATTCCTTCTTGCTGCATCCCCCGCCGATCAGAAGGACCGCTGCAAACAGGCAGAGGATGCCGAGAGCTGAACCTCCTGTCGAGCGGGATTTCCAAGGCTGCATGAGCATCTCCTTCCCGGCGACCTCAACCTTGCCCGACGGCCTTGCCGCCGGGGGTTTCCTGCGGTTCCGGGTCCCTGTTCCGTCCTTTTCTCAACCCGAAGAACACATACGTCAGGACCGAGGCGAGAAGGAAAAATACCGGAATCGCGACGATGCTGATCCCGACGGAGGCATCCGGAGTGTCGTGCAGCCGGATCGATTCCCGGATCAGGGTGACGATCCACACGGCGATCCCGGTGAACAACACCCAGATCAGGGAGATCGACAGGATCTGAAACGTCTCGATGGTTTTCTTGTTCATCGGCGGTTCTCCGTCACCCTTTCTTCCAGTGTATAGAACGTTCTCTCCGGCGCGCGACACATTTTTCGCCGTCCCGTTCTCATTCCCGTCCTCCCGAGGGCTCCATGTCCGGCATGTAGGAGGAGATCCGCTCGGTCACGATCCTGGCGCTTTCGTGGCGGCCCTCCTCGATCTCCCAGATCGAGATCACGGGGAAGAAGCGGGCGAAGACCATGTACCCCAGGATGAAGACCGCCACCCCCCCGAGGAACAGCATCCATTCGGTGTGCGTGGGGATGTAGATGCCGGTCGGGTAGGGCAGGCGGGGGTTGGCCAGCGACGGGACGACGATGATCAGCCGTTCCAGCCACATGCCGATGATCACGGCGATGGAGGCGATCAGGATCCCCGGGATCGTGCGGGTTTTCCGGTTGCAGAGAATGCCGACCGGAATCAGGAAGTTGCAGGCGATCATGGTCCAGAAATAGGGAGCAAAATCCCCCGAGAACTTGTACCAGAAGACCCGCATCTCGTTGGGCTCATGCCCGTAGAATCCGGTCAGGTATTCCGAGAAGGTGAAGTAGAACCAGATCAGCGCCATGATCAGCAGCAGGATGCTCAGGTAGTTGAAGTGGATATGCTTCAGGTATCCTTCCAGCCGGAAGACCCTCCGGAAGACGATCATCAGGACCAGGATCGCGGCGATCCCGGAGAAGATCGCCCCCACCACGAAGTAGGGGCCGAAGATGGTGCTGTGCCAGCCGGGCTGCACGGTCATCGCGAAGATGTAGGAGATGATCGTGTGGACCGAGACGGCGATGGGGATCACCACGACCATCAGGATGTTCATCGCCCGGTCCAGCACCTTGTGCTGCCGCTCGGTTCCCTGCCAGCCCCAGGAGAGGAATTCGTACAGCCACCTTGGTTTTACCCCCCGGTCCCGGAGAATCGCGATGTCGGGGATCATGGGGATGTACAGGTAGATCGTGCTGGCGGTGAAGTACGCGGTGATGCTGGCGACGTCCCAGAGCAGCGGCGACTGGAGACGCCCGTTGTAGAAGAGATGCATCATCCGGTCCGGACGGCCCAGGTCGATGATCGGGTGCAGCCCCCCGATTGCGAGGACGATCGCGGTGATGACTTCCGCCATCCGGGTGATCGGCCGCCGCCATTCGGCCTTGGACAGGCGAAGAATGGCGGAGATCAGTGTGCCGGCGTGGCTGATCCCGATGAAAAAGACGAAATTGACGATGTAGAATCCCCAGGTGACCGGCTGCGCCATCCCCGTGACTCCCAGGCCGTACAGGAGCTGGCGGAAGTAGACGAATCCGGTGTAGAGGATGACGGCCATGAGGAGGCCGACGATATAGTAATAGGTTCGCCCGGGATTTTCGATCGGGCGCAGCAGGGCGGCGTCCCGATGGGGCGTTTGGGCGGAAACGGGTTGCATGCTAGTCCACCTCTTTCAGATAGATGACCTTTGGCTCCGTTCCCAGGTCTTCGAGGAGCTTCGTGGCGCGCGGACTGTGCGCGAGGTGGTGCACCTCGTGGCTGGCGTTGTCCAGGTCGCCGAAGGCGATCGCCCCGGTGGGGCAGGCCTCGGCGCAGGCCGGCTGGAAGTCCTTTTCCCGCAGCGGCCGCGCCCCGGATTTCGCCTGCTCCTTGGCCAGCTGGAGGCGATGCACGCAGAAGGTGCATTTTTCCACCACGCCCACGGGCCGGACCGAAACGTCCGGGTTGGCGGTCTGTCGGATTCCAGGGGGCCATTCCGGCTTGTACCAGTTGAAGGATTTCACCGTGTAGGGACAGGCGGCCATGCAGTAGCGGCACCCGATGCACTGGGGATAGATCTGCGTCACGATCCCTTCCTCGTTGATGTAGGTGGCGCGCACCGGGCAGACCTTCGTGCAGGGGGGGTGATCGCAATGCATGCAGGGCCGCGGGATCTGCCGCACCCGGAGCCGGGGATACTCCCCTTCGTAGATGGTCAGCATGTCCATCCAGAGCATGGTCCGGCCCATCTCCGATTCCTTGGGTTCCACGATGGCCACGTTGTTTTCCAGCTTGCATGCGGCCACGCAGCCCCCGCAGCCGGTGCACTTCTGCAGATCGATCACCATCCCCCACTTCATCGGGAAGACTCCTTCATCGTTTGATCTTCTCCACCCGGACGAGCGTCGACTGCCACGAGCTGCGCCCGCTCAGCGGATCCGTCCGGCGGTCGAGCACCGCGAGCGGATTCGCCCCCAGGTTCCTGGCATATCTCCCCGATTCCTCGTGCCCCTGGCCGAACGGGACCGACAGGATTTCGGCCGAAACGGTCGGGACCACCCGCACCGGAAGGGTCATCGTCCCGTTTCCGGAGACCACCCGGATCAGGTCCCTGTCCCGGATCCCGAGGCGGGCCGCCCTCACGGGATGCATCTCGGCCCAGGTTTTCCAGTAGAGCCGCGGGTAGAGCCCGAACAGTTCCTGCAGGAGGGGCTGGCTGGCCCCCTCGCCGTTCATGTTCATGAGCGTCACGAAGGGAACCAGCAGGAAGGAGTCGGGGCCGCCGGGCCGCCGGATGCTCTCCTCGAGCCGCAGATGTGGCGTGGCGGCGCCCTGCTTTGCGTCCCCCTCCGGTTTCGAAACCACCGGCTCCTTCAGCAGGGAGGCCAGCCGCGGAGCGGTCGGAAAGAGGAATGCCCGCTTCCGCTTCCAGTCCACCGTCGGATATTCCCCCGGATCCCACCATCCCCCCTTTTCCTGGAGAAGGCGCCAGAAGTCTCCGAAGGCCGGGTAGCTGTACACCTGCCACCCCCGCTTCCGCAGATCCGCCAGGAACTCGAGGGAAACCGCCTCGAAGTAGGGCGTCCCCTTCCCGGAGGCGAAGACCTGCCGCATCCGCTCCTGGAGATACTCCGTGTAGGGCTTTCCGGTTTTTCCCGGGGACAGGTCGATGCCGGTCTCCCGGCCGAGGTGAACGAGCAGGTCGCCCAGCGGTCGCGCACCGGACAGCGGCGCGACGATCGGCTGCTGCAGCCCCAGCTGGGAGAAGGGCGGACCCGGGGAGGGCAGCGTGATGTCCCACTGCTCCAGGTAGGTGGTCAGCGGAAGCACCAGGTCGGCGTAGGGGGAGGTGTCGTCCGTCAGCGTGGCGAACTGGACGACGAGGGGGATCTTCGAGAGCCATTCCCTCCATGCTTTTTGGTTCGGGGCCTGGTGCACCGGGTTCGCGTGTGCAAGGAACAGGATTCCCGGGTCGGGAATCTTCCCGGTCGCGGCAAGGTCGGGAAGCTGTTCCGAGACCCAGGATGCGGGAATGTCGGAGCCGAATGCGTTCCCTGCCTTGCGGGAGAAGGCCCCGGAGCGGGGGTGGAACGCCGAAGCGGGGGAAGAACCCCAGGGGATCGCCGCCGGCTCGCGCCACAGCCCCTTCACGGAGAAGCCTCCGGAGAGGGCGTTGAGGCTGGCCACGGCCCATTCGGAGTAGAGCCCCGCTTCGCAGGCCGACGAGGCGCCTCCGGAGAGGGCCAGGGGGGCCTTCGCGGCCTCGAACTCCCGGGCCAGGCGGAGGATCGTCTGGGGCGGGACCCCGGTGACCTCGGATACCCGCTCCGGGGAGTAGTCCCGGGTGACCAGGGTATAAAAGTCCTCCTTCCCGTTCCGGAAATCCCGGGTGTGGCGGGCGACGAACTCCTTGTCGTAGCTGTTGTCCCGCAGGATCACGTAGGCCATCCCGAGGGCGAGGACCCCCATGCTTCCGGGCCGGACCTGGACCCATTCGGTGGCGTTTCTGCCGGGCTGGGACATCCGGGCGTCCACGTGGACCATCTTCAGCCCCGTTTGCGACCGCCTCTCCTTCAAGGTCCCGTAGATCCGGTTGAAGTAGACCGGCGACGGGGGCTCCTCCAGGAGGTTCGCACCGAAGGTGATCAGGTAGTCGGTCCGCTTCAGGTCGAAGGCGTACGGGAAAAAATCGCCGGTCCCGTGCCAGAATCCCAGCTCGTTGACGCCCGGGGTTCTCCAGGGAAAGAAGTGGGGAGAGCCCAGGCGGGCGGTGAATTCCCCCGCGAGCTCCGTCAGCAGCGTGTTCCGGTCCCCCATCAGGAAACCGAACCGTCCGGACTGTTTCGAATTCCTCTGGTCCCGGAGCGCCTGGGAGATCCGCTTCATGGCGTCGTCCCAGGAGACCGGCTCGAAGCCGCGCTCCCCCTTCTTCCCTTTCCGCATCTGCGGCTGGACGATCCGGTCGGGGTGGAAGAGGAGTTCCAGCCCGGCCTCTCCCATCGGGCAGAGGAACCCGCCGTTCACCGGGGCGATCGGGTTTCCGAGGATCCGGACCGGGATGCCGTCGATCCTGCGCACGCGAATGCCGCATCCCGCCGGGCATTGTCCGCAGGTGGACACTTTCCACGTCTCGAGGCGGGGGCCGGACAAAAGCTTCTCCGCCCAGGCGTCCGGGACCGCCCAGACCGGGGAGAATCCCCCCGCGACAGCCCCCGAAACTCCCAGCAGTTGAAGAAATTCACGACGCGAAATGTTCATATCCTGCTCCTGCGAACTATCGATGGCATGTCGCGCAGTCGGTATCGACCTGTTTCTTCTCGTGGCAATCGATGCAAAATTTCATATTCATCGGAGTATGCGGCTTCGAAAAAGGCAGGGTCATTTCGTTTACGTTTCCATGGCAATCCTGGCAGGCATTCTTCCCGAGAGTGACATGCCTTCTGTGGGAAAAATAGGCATGGTCGGGAACGCGGTGTACCTGAATCCAGGGGATCGGCTGTTGATCTTTGATGTATTTTAAGAGTTTTTCTTCTTCTTTGTTTTCCGTCATCGCCTCTTCGTGGCAGTCTTTGCAAATCGATATGTTCGGGATCGATGCTTTTTGATGCGTCAATACTTGAGCGTGGCAGTCGAAGCAACTCAGTCCGGCCGCTTCCAGATGTTTCTTGTGATTAAATGCAATGGGTTGGGAATAGTTCTTTGAATCCGAACAACCGGCAAGCAACAATAGAATAAAGGCGGGAGCGACAACAAGTCCCCGGTGTTTCATTGCGCCTCCGGAACCGACGGGGTTTCTCTGGGTGACGCGACAAAGGGAATCCCTTTTTTTCCCGGGATTCCTTTCAAAACACCGTTTTTTCTACCTTGTAAATGGCAAGGTTGTCAAGAATCAATTTCGATCAGAATCAATTTCGATCAGACGACTCCTGTCCCAACCGGCGCAGTTCCGGGAATTTCCCGTGGATCACCAGTCCGGCGATCAGGCTTGCCGCTCCGCAGACCGCCATGGCCACCGGGGCGGAGGTCGCCGAGGCCAGAAGGCCGACGAGGAGGCTTCCCAGCCGCATCATCCCGAGGAAGAGGGATACGTAGATCGCCAGGACCCTCCCCCGGAGGTTGTCCGGGGCCAGCGTCTGGAGCAGGGAGTTCGCCGGCGCGTTCTGCAGGACGAAGGCGAACCCCACGGCGGCCAGCAGCACGACCGACAGCGTGTAGTCCCGGGAGAAGGAGAAGCAGAGGAGGACCAGGGGGAAGGAGAGGCTTCCGGTCGCCATAAGAGTCCCCTGCCGGCGGGTCGCCGCTCCCGAGGCCGCGAACAGGGAGCCCAGCACGGCGCCGACGCCGGCCGCCGTCATCAGCACACCGTAGGCGTCGGCGTTCCCCCCCAGGATCTCCTTGGCGAAGATCGGGATCAGCACGTGGTAGGGCATCGCCAGGAAGGCGGACAGGGAGATCAGCAGCACGATTCCCCCTTCCGCACGGTGCCGGAGGATGTGCCGGGCCCCTCCCCAGAGGTCGTTCCCGTCCCCGGCGTCCGGGACGATCCTGCGGATCCGGGAGCCGTCCATCCGGAACAAACTCCCCAACACCGCCAGAAAGCTGACCCCGTTCAGGAAGAAGG
The DNA here is from genome assembly GCA_001797615.1 of Deltaproteobacteria bacterium GWC2_65_14. Lineage (NCBI taxonomy): Bacteria > Deltaproteobacteria > Deltaproteobacteria bacterium GWC2_65_14. The sequence goes on along the minus strand of MGPV01000066.1, from coordinate 8,751 downwards.
CCCACGGGATCCCCACGTTGGCGACGAGCAGGCCGGCCGCCGCGGGGCCGACCACCCGGGCTGCGTGGAAGGTGCCGGAGTTCAGGGCGATCGCGTTCGCGAGGTGCTCCTTTCCCACCAGCTCGACGACGAAGGCCTGCCGCGCGGGGGTGTCGATCGCCTGCGCGGCGCCGAGCAGGAATGCCAGGAGCAGGACATGCCACAGCCGGACCGTCCCGGTCCAGCAGAGGATCGCGAGGATGAAGGCCAGCGCCATCATCGCGGCCTGCATCAGGAAGATGATCCGCCGCTTGGAGAGCCGGTCGGCGATCGCCCCGGCGTGGAGGGTGAGCGGGACGAGCGGGATGGCGCCGACGAAATTCACCAGCCCCAGGTCCCAGGCCGAGCCGGTGAGCTGGTAGACGAGCCAGTTCTGGGCGATCACCTGCATCCAGGTGCCCACCAGGGAGACCAGCTGGCCGAAGAACCAGAGCCGGAAGTTCCGGTGGCGGAGCGCTTCGAAGGTAGAGGGGGCGGCCGCTCCGTCCCGCAGGGGTGTCAGGGGCATCGGAGCATTGTATCCGAAAACGGAAGGGGGGCGCGGGAGGGGCTCCGGTCCGGAGGAAGCTTCGCGGGGAGCGGATTCAGCGGCGCTCGAATGCAGGCGTATTTGTGAAAGGGGTCCTTAGGGCCGGACGTGGAAAAACATCTCCTGGACGTCCTTCCCGACCCCGCGGGACTCCACCATCGCGACCACCCGGTAGTTGCCCGCGGCAGCGTTCGGCGGAAGGGTGACGGGGACGGTGCTGCGCCAGGTCCCTCCCTCCCGGGAGATGTCGATCGAGGTCTCGCCGACCAGCGTGTCGTTCCTCAGGATCTTCCGGGTTTCCGTGACCAGGATCTGGGCGTCGGGCGTGGGGGTCAGCACCGCGTAGGTGAGGTTGATGTCGATGGTTTCCCCCGGAGCGAGGGCCGCCGGGTTGACCCGCAGCGTCTCGATCTGGAGCCGGATTCCTTCCCGGGCGGAGTAGCCGTACTCCTGGTTCGTCCGGTCCCGGTCCTTCGCCTGCTCGTCCATGTAGTGGCCGATGGCGCCTCCCGCCAGCCCCCCGAGGAGTCCGCCGATCACCGCGCCGCGCTTCCCTCCGAGGAGCCCGCCGATCACGGCCCCTCCCACGACCCCCGCCCCCGCGCCGATCGCGGTGTTGGGGTTGCGCCGGACCGTCTCGCCGGTCTGCGCACAGCCGGAGAGGGTGGCCCCCGCGAGGGAAAGGGCGAGCGCAAGGCACAGGATCTTCCGCATCGGGACCTCCAGCCGGTAATGCGGTGAGACGTCTTTCCCCGAGTATATATTCATTTTCGTAGGGGCTACAACGCGGAGAAGCGGGGAGAAGGACCGTCCCGGCGGGCGGCGTGGACGGGCACCTCCCCGAACCCGTAGCGCGTGAGAATCCCCCGGACCGTCTCCACCGCCCGGGCCGGGGTGTTGTGGTCGGAGCTCAGGTGGCACAGGACGACCGCCCGGGGGGGGCGCCGGCTCTCGAGCAGCACCCGCGCGAGAAACGTTCCCGCCTGCTCGTTCGACAGGTGCCCCAGGTCGGAGTCCACGCGGGCCCGGTCCCTGCGGATGCTGGCGGAGAGCATCTCCGGGTCGTAGTTGGACTCGATCAGGATGAGGTCGCTGTCGACGAATTCCTCGAACAGCCCGTTCCCGCCGGTTCCCAGGTCGGTGGCCAGGGTGACCCGGACCATCCGCCCTCCCGCCCGGGCGGTGAGCACGAAGCCGCAGGTAACCCCCTCGGCGTCGTGGGGGACGGGGAAGGGGCGGACGAGGATTCCCCCCACGTGAAACTCCGTCCCGTCGAAGGGACGAAGGGGGCCCGACGCGGCAGCGCGGGAGAGGACCTTCCGGGTAAAGGGGCGCAGGTTCTTCTCGTGCAGCAGGATCGGGACTTCGTGCCGGGCGCAGCAGTCGACCGCGGCCGGGTGGATATGGTCCCCGTGCAGGTGGGAGACCAGCAGCGCGTCGATCTCGTCCCAGGAGCGGCCGGCCTCGGCGAGGGCCCGGTTGAGCCCCTTTCGGGAAGGGATCCCCGCGTCGACCAGCAGGCGCGTCTCCCCGTGCTCCACGAGCGTCAGGTTTCCGGAGCTCCCGCTCCGCAGCGGCCGGACCGAGAAATTCCTAGTCAACGGAGAGAAGCTCCAGCCCGAAACGCGCGTCGAGGGCGCGGGAGGCCCGAACCCCTTCGATCTCCAGCACCATCGCCTCCACCACGAGAAACACCTCCCCCTCCTTCCGGATGCAGCCGGTCAGGACCTCCCGCCCTCTCCCGAGGGAGGAGTGCAGGTGGATCGACGGGGACCCGTCGCGCGTCGCGACGCTTCCCATCCCCACGATCTCGTGCGGCATCGGGAACGTTTCCATCACCGGCTCGGGCGGGAGGTCCGCCGTCCTCGGTCCGACGACCAGGCTTCCGCGGGTGACCGCACCGAAGAGGAAGAACCAGCCGGAGGCGATCTTCTCCTTCGCGCACAAGCCGGCGAGCGCGTCGACGATCGGCTCCCCGTGGTCGAAGCGGGCCAGGATCACCCGGCCGATGCTGCCCGTCCCGTACCGCATTGGCGGTATTATACCAGCGCGGCGGGGCGGCCGCAGCCGTTAAGGCTCCGGACTTTTCCCGGAAGAAAGAGATCGGCGAAAGATTCCGGTAGGGAATTCCTTTTCCCCGCGGATCCCGGTACAATGAAAAGCTCTGGGGGGGGATTCAGGTGAAGCTTCCTGAGCTCAAGATCGGCAATCTCACGGCGCGGCTTCCGCTGCTCCAGGGGGGGATGTCCGTCCGCGTCTCGACGTCGTCGCTCGCCTCCGCCGTGGCCGACTGCGGCGGCGTGGGGACGATCGGCGGATCGGGCATCCCGATCGAGGAGCTGCAGGAGGATATCCGCAAGGCGAAGCGGATGACCCGGGGGATCGTCGCGGTGAACATCATGTTCGCGATCCGCCAGTTCATGGAGACCGTGAAGGCCTCGATCGAGGCGGGCGTGGACATCATCGTCACCGGCGCCGGCTTCTCCCGCGACGTTTTCAAGGTCGGGAAGGACCACAACGTCCCGATCGTGTCGATCGTCTCCTCCCCCGAGTTCGGGAAGCTGGCCGAGCGGTGCGGCGCGGACGCGATCGTCGTCGAGGCGAAGGAAGCCGGAGGGCACCTGGGGACCGACCGGCCGCTCCGGGAGCTCTTCCCCGAGATCCGCAAGGTGGTCAAAAAGGTCCCCCTGATCGCAGCCGGCGGGATCACCGACGGGTTCGAGATCGCCGAGATGATCGGGAAGTACGGCGCGGACGGCGTCCAGATGGCGAGCCGCTTCGTCCTGACGAAGGAGTGCGACATGCCGGATTCCTACAAGAAGGCCTACCTGAACGCGACGAAGGAGGATATCACCCTGCTCCACTCGCCGGTCGGTCTGCCCGGCCGGGCGATCCGGAACCGCTTCCTGAACCGCTTTCTCGAGGGGGGGAGCGTCTACGACGGGGAGTGCAAGCGGGGCTGCCTGAAGAGCTGCGACCACACCTTCTGCATCATCGACCGGCTGGAAATGTCGTGCGAGGGGGAGACCGAGGAAGGGCTGGTCTTCGCCGGAGAGAACGTCTGGAAGATCAAGGATATCCCTTCCGTGCGGGAGCTGATCGACCGCCTGGTCGCCGAGGCGGAGAGCGCCTACGTCCCGGCGTCCGCCTGAGCCGCGAACAGGATGTTCAGGAAGTTGTCATAGAGCGCCGGATCGAACTCCGTTCCCCGTCCCTTTTCCATGATCGACAGCGCCGTGTCCATCTCCATCCCTTTCCGGTAGGGGCGGTTCGTCCGCAGCGCGTCGTAGACGTCGGCGATCTGCGTCATCATGGAAACGGGGTGGAGCGCCCCCCCGTAGGAGACCCGGGGGTACCCGGAGCGGTCGTACCGGAAATGGTGCTCGAAGCAGACGATCACCGGCAGGTCGGAACCGAGGTCGATCTTCCTCAGGATGTTTGCCCCCAGCGCCGGGTGCTCCGCCATCCGGGCGAACTCCTCGGCGTCGATCTTCCCCGGCTTTTGGAGGATCCCGGCGGGGACCTTCTCCTTCCCGATGTCGTGCAGCAGGGCGGCCAGCCCGATTTCCTGCAGCCGTTCCTCCGGGACCCCCATCCCCGTGGCCTCCGCCACGACGATCGCGCAGACGTTGAGGCAGTGGGTCAGCGTGTAGTCGTCGTGGCTCGTCAGACGCAGGAGGCGGTGGATCAGGAAGGCGTCCTCCCGTAGCCCCCGCATGATGCTCTGCACGATGTCGCGCCCCTCGGAGAGAGGTTTCCCCCCGCCTCCCCAGGCGAGGGCGGACAGGATCGTTTTCAGAACGTCCGCCGCTCCGAACAGAAGGTGGGAGCGGGGGAGCATGTCCCCCGAGCCGTCCGGGAGCGCCTCCGCCTTCCCGATCGTCTGGATGACTCCGTAGGAGATGCATTCCCACTTCCGGCCCGCCGCGTCTTCCCGGCCGGTGGCGATGAAGTAGACGAACCGCTTCAGCTCGCCGGGGGTCAACCCTTCCCGGAAGGAGATCTTTTCCATTCCCTTGTCCCGGAGATCCCGGAGCAGCTTCACCAGCGAGGGGTTCATCTCCAGGAAGGGGAACTGGTCGACGACGAAGTGGTCGCCGATGATGCCGACGTGGAGGGTCCCCAGCGCGGCCGTCGCCCGTTCGATCCGGTCCGACAGACGGGAGAGCAGCGCCTGCACCCTCGGGTGGGACTCGGGGTAGATCGCGACCGACTGGATCGCCTGGGCGAGGTCCATCACTGCCTCGAACAGGAAGGTCTTCTCTTTCACGGGACGCGGTCCGCGCTGCGAAGGAGTTCCTCGCAGTGCCTGCGCACCGCCTCCCGCCGGCTTCCTTTCCCGCGGTGCAGGAAGGCGACGGCTTCCGTGCCGCCGATCCGGTAGAGCGCGCTCGCGGCGTCGATGCGCAGCTGGTCCTCCTTGACGGAGGAAAAGAAGCTTTCCTGCAGGAGGGTTTTCCCCAGGGACGGGACCGCCTCCTGCGCCCCCAGCTTGCCGATCGCCTGCAGGGCTTCGCGCCGGACCCGGAGGTCGGAGTGGGAGGCGGCCCGCAACAGGCCGGAAAGTGCCCGCCGGTCGCCGGCCTCGCCCAGCAGGATGCAGAGGTTCCGGACGAAGTACCATTTCGGGTGCGAGAGCCGCTCGATCATCTCCGGGACGCCGGGGGGGCCGAGGCGTGCCGCCAGCCGGAGCAGCGCGCGCCGGTTCGCCGCGTCGGGCTCGGTCAGAAGCCGGTCCAGAACCTGCCGCGTTGCGGCCTCCGCGAAGCTCGAAAGCAGATCCGGGATGCACTCCTTCGCCTCCCTCGGGGTGTCTCCGGAGAGGGCCAGGTCCGCGATCTGGCCGAAGTCGGTCCCCTGGACGATGTCCTGGATCGCCGCCCTCCGCGCCTCCGGAGACTCCCGTTGGATCTCCCCGAGGCGCCGGAGCACCGTGAGCAGCAGGAGGATCTCCTTCCGGGAGACGAGGTTGGGCAGCACCTTCCGGACCTCTTCCAGAATGTCGAAAAATTCCCCATCTTCCCGTTCTGCCGCCAGAAGCTCCAGCTGGATGAGCGTGGTCCGCCGGCGCATCTCCTCGCTGTTCAGGAAAGCCAGAAGGGAGGGGTCGACGGCCGTCCCTTTCCAGAGCCGGTCCGCGTACGGCTTCCGGGCGGCCGTGATGGTCTCCAGGAAGCGGGAGTGGTCCGAGCCCAGGTAGGTCGATTCGGAACGGGCGAGCAGCAGCTTCTCGATCGTCTCCCAGGTCTTCAGGTCGTAGTAGGCTTTCGCCTTCCGGCTTTCCCGCAGGCGCTCCCCCGCCTTTGCGGCGAGGGTGCCCCCGGCGTTCCGGTCGGCGGCGAGGATCTCGAAGGTCTTCCGGATCCGATCTCCCGCCTTCCCCTCGATGCGGAGAATCGTGGCGAAGATGTCGAGGAACTCGTCGTCGGAGAACTCCGCGGTGAGGGAGCGGGTCATCAGGATGTCGACCGGGTGGTCGCCTTCCTCCGCCTCGCCTCCACCCGGGGCGCTGCCGCTGGCGAGCGCGGCCAGGATCTCCCGTTTCCGGTCTTCGGGGAGGTTTTTGACCAGCATCCCCGTCCTCTGGAGGATCCGCCGCAGGACCTCGCTGGAGAGAGCTTCCCCCGGGGGAGCGGAGGCGGAGGGTGCCTTCCGGCCGTCCGCCGCCCGGGCGCGCGACAGGATCGCGGTGAACAGTTCGGGATACTCCACGATCTCTTGGAGGAGCTTCGACTCGCTCTCCTGGTCGTCGGCGAGGTCGGAGGTGAGCAGGATGCGCCAGAGCTCATCCTCCCGCATCCTCGCGTCCGGCTGCTGCTCCTGCTGCTCGACGAGGGTTCGGGAGAGCATCTCCTTGTAGTTGTACGGGGAGAGGCGGATCCCCCGGATCCCCTCGCGCCGGAGGAACTCCTCCGGCGGGGGCGGTGCCGCCGTGCCCTGCGATACATGGAGGTACCGGAAGAGGGAGATCAGCTCCTCCGGGCGAACCTCCGGCCCGAACCCCAGAGTGGCCACCTGGCGCAGGTAGAGGCTCTCCGTCAGGCGGACGACCAGATCCTGTCCGGCGCCGAGGAACGTGTCCCGGTAAAGCACCTTGTCGCGGGCGATCCCCAGAAGAAGCTCCCCCCCGGGCTCGGAGGCGAGGCAGGCCAATAGCGCGGCGTGGGTCTCCCCGACCCGCTTCGCGAGGACGGGGTGGTCGCTTCCGTAGAGCCCGGCCCAGTGGAAGGCCTTGGCAAGAGCGAGGATGAGCCTTCCGATTTCCGGACTGCCGCTCTCTTTCGCCGCTTCGTCCATCCACGGTGAAGAATCGCACCGTAGGAGGAACAAATCAAGGATTCCGGGGGAACAGGAAGGCGAACGCCAGAGTGGCGGCCGCGCAGCATCCGCCGGCGACGGCGAACCCGGCGCCGTAGCCGAAGGTTGCGATCACAATTCCGAGGGTGGCGGCGGAGAAGGCGAACCCCCCGTAGATGCAGGTGTTGTAGCCGCCCATCGCCAGCCCGCGAATGCGCGTGGGAACCGACTCGGAGAGGACCGCCCCGATCGCGGTGAAGGTGGCGGCCATCGTCCCCCCGATCGCGACGAACAGCAGGTAGAGGGATGTCGTGTCCCGGAACCGTCCCACCGCCGCGATGGCGAGGGAGAAGAGGAGGTTCCCGAAGAGGATGTAGCGGTCCCGCCGCCCCGTCCGGTCCGAGAGGGTTCCCACCGGGATCCGGAAGAGGGCGTTGGCGGCCGCCTGGGAGGTGAAGATGAGCCCGGTGTGGACGATGCTGATCCCCGCGTCGCGCGCGTAGAGGGGGAAGAAGGCGAAGAGCGACCCCCAGGCATAGGTGGAGAAGAAGGTGGCGACCCAGCAGGCGACGACCGCCCGGTTGGAGACGATCTCCCGCAGGTCGGACCGCAGGGTCGAGGCCGGGGGGCTGATCGCGGGCGGGGGGGAGGGCAGGCGCAGCCCGCCGGCCACCGCCGCCGCTGCGATGACCGCCGCGGAGAGGAGGAAGGCGCCCCGGAACCCCCAGGTTGCCGCCGCCCCCCCGATCCCCGGCCCCGCGGCCATTCCGAGGTAGAGGGCCGAGGTGTACCAGCCGTACGCCCTCCCCAGAGACTGCGGCGGGGACATGTCTCCCACGAAGGACATCATCGCGGGGGAGAAGCAGGCGAGCCCGATCCCGGAGAAGAGGTAGATCGCCCCGACCTGGGCGGGGGTCTGCGCCAGGAACAGGAAGACGGAGGTGAGCGCGGAGATGATAATCCCGGTCAGGATCAGCCGCCTGCGCCCCAGCCGGTCCGACACCAGCCCCAGCGGAAAGGAGAGCAGGGTTGCCGCCAGCATGAATCCGGCGTTGATCAGTCCCACCTGCACCGTGGTCGCCCCGAGCCTGCTGGCGAACAGGGGAACCAGGGGAAGCCGCATGTAGGCTCCCAGGTAGAGCAGGAGCGTGAGCCCGCAGGCCGCGAGGATCGGGCTCAGCGCGGACAACTCTCCCGGAGGGGCGGCTCGTTCGATGTCGCGCGGGGGGTTCAAGGGACGGGGTCAGCAGCCTTGTCGTCGGGTCTGTCGGCCATTCTACACCGGGGAGGGGGCGGCGGACAGGCCGGCCCGAAAGATGGTAAAGTGAAAAATCATGCGCGACCGATGGATGCTGCTCGGAGTCCTTTGCCCCAACCCCGCGCGGCAGAGCAACCGGTGCCACACCTACCTTGCCACCGGGGCCTACCCGGCCGGAGAGCCGACCCCGGACCCGTGCGAGCGGATCGAGGTGCTGCTGCTTCCCCCGTCGGAGGCGGCGAGGCCCCTCAGGGGCGGGACCGTCACCCACGGGCTCGTACTCGCGGCGTTCGGCCTCTATTTCGCCGCCGGGTATCCCCTGCACTGATGGACCTCTGGCTCGTGCGGCACGGGGAGGCGGTTTCGGCGCGGGAGGACCCGGCGCGTCCCCTGAGCCCGGAAGGGGTCCGGGCCGTTTCGGAGACCGCCCGGTTCCTCGCGGGAAAGCTGGGGCCGATCGACCTGGTGGCGGCGAGCGGGAAGAGGCGCGCCCTCCAGACCGCCGCGATCTTCGCGGAAGCGGCGGGATACCCCGCCGGGAGGATCGTCGAGACCGAGGTCCTCTCTCCGGCCGCCGCCCCGGCCGCCTTCGTCGCCTTCCTCGAGGAGTGCGGAGAGGCAGATCGGA
>MGPV01000065.1:12654-35644 GCA_001797615.1 Deltaproteobacteria bacterium GWC2_65_14 | reverse complement strand
GTGGCGCGCCTGGGAGGAATCGAACCTCCGCCACCGGCTCCGGAGGCCGGTGCTCTATCCCCTGAGCTACAGGCGCCCTTTCCAATGCAACCTCCCGCCGCCTCCGGAAGGAAACGTCTCGGCGATCCGCGGGTCGGAACGGACGACAATGTGGGGTGAGTGACGGGGATTGAACCCGCGGCCACCAGGGCCACAGCCTGGTGCTCTGCCAACTGAGCTACACTCACCATCCGCCAAACGGCGAGAGGAAATTATACAAACCCGGCGCCTCCCGGGTCAACGGTTATCGGTGCCGGTTATCGGTGCCGGTCGCATATCGGCGATCCCTTCGCCGCGTCGAAAATCGCTCCTCCCCTCCCGCGTCCGCTGGTATCATGACACTATCCTGGACGATGTGCACCGGGGCCTTTCGCGGCCCACATTAAAACCCTATCGGAGGTGTCCCCATGAAAGGAAATCCGAAGATCATCGAGGCGCTGAACAAGGTGCTGGAGTTGGAGATCGGCGCCATCCTGCAGTACCTGCACCACCACTGGACCGGCGACGGGATGGAGAGCGGCTCGATCCTTCCCCTCTTCGAGAAGACCTCGATGGACGAGATGAAGCATGCCGAGCGGGTCGCCGGGCGGATCAACTTCCTCGAGGGCGACCCTTCCGTGAAGCCGGCCCCCATCCGGAAGGGAGGCGATCTCAAGAAGATGATGCAGGACGACCTGCAGGGGGAGTACGAGGCGATCGAGTTCTACAAGTCGGTGATCCGGCTGGCCGGGGAGCTGGGAGACTCCACCACCCGGCTGATGATGGAGGAGATCACGGCCGAGGAGGAGGGGCACGCCGACCTGTGGGAGACGATCCTGCAGAAGACGGGGAAAAAACTTCCGTAGCGTTCCCGGGACCCCCTGTTCCTGTTCCGATCCCGGGGCGGGCGGCAGGAGGCGGGAGCCATTTCCCCGGGATATTGCTATAATCCAGTCACCGGGCGCGCCTGTAGCTCAGGTGGAGAGAGCAGCTGCCTTCTAAGCAGCGGGTCGGGAGTTCGAGTCTTCCCAGGCGCGCCAGTCTTTTCCCGTTGCCCGGCAGGAAGATCCAAATTCTCCAGAAAAACAATTGTCATTCTCTTTGTGTATGATTATCATACATCCATGAGGAGGCCCGTGTCCCCATCCATTCTTCCCCGCGTCGCCGCGGCGGCGGTCGAACGTGCGTTGTCCACCGCGCCCGTCGTCGTGCTGCTCGGCGCACGGCAGACAGGCAAGACCACCCTGGTCCGATCGATGCCCCAACTCTCCGGGCGGCCCTACCTGACGCTCGACGACTTCGACCTGCGGACCCAGGCCGCTGAGGATCCGGAGAGCGTGGTCCGGCGGGCGCCCTTCCTGGTTCTGGACGAGGTCCAGCGCACCCGGGACCTGCTGATCGCCGTCAAGCGCGCCGTGGACGATGATCCGGACCGGACTCCGGGGCGTTTCGTCCTCACCGGTTCCGCAAACCTGCTCATGCTGGAGCGGGTATCGGAGACCCTTGCCGGGCGCGCGGTGTACGTCACCCTCTGGCCCTTCACCCGGCGGGAACGGCTGGGACATGGGTGCACGGGCGCATGGAGCGGGCTCCTTTCCGCCCCGTTCGAACGCTGGCACGGCCTCCTGGACAGGGAATCCGGCCCGAAGGAGGATTGGCGCGATGCCGCCAGGGCGGGCGGGCTTCCGGTCCCTTCCCGCGACCTGCCCGACGACGAGGCCCGCGCTCTCTGGTTCTCCGGATATGTGCAGACCTACCTGGAACGCGACCTGCAGGCGCTTCGCGCGGTGGAGAACCTCGCGGATTTTCGCCGCCTCATGCGGGCCGCCTGCCTCAGGGTCGGCGCCCTTCTCAACCAGACCGAACTGGGGCGGGACGTGGGCATCGCGCAGCCCCAGGTGCACCGCTTCCTGAACCTGATGGAGGCGAGTTACCAGGCGATCCGCCTCCCGGCCTTCTCCGTGAACCGGACGCGCCGGCTGATCAAGGCGCCGAAGCTGTACTGGAGCGATACCGCTCTGGCACAGCATCTTGCCGGGGAGGCGGAACCGCGCGGGGCGCACCTGGAGAATCTTGTGCTCATGGATCTGCTGGCCTGGCGCGACGTGCAGCCGCGTCGTCCCGAGGTGCTGTACTGGCGCACCGCCACCGGCCTCGAGGTGGACTTCGTGATCGAGACGCCGCGACGGCTTCTTCCGGTCGAGGTCAAGGCGACAGGCCGGCTTGCCCCCTCCGACGCCAGGGGGCTGGAGGCATTCCTGGGCGAGTACCCCGATCTGGCCGACGGCGCCCTGCTGCTCCATGACGGGGCCGACACCTTCCCCCTGACCCGGCGCGTGCTCGCCGTTCCCTGGTGGAAGGTGTGCTGATCCACCGGCGGGAAACCCGGAAGAAGGGTCCATCGATGCGCCCGGCGACCATTCGGACACTCGCCTTTCTCACGGCCCTTCTCCTGCTCTCCTCCTGCCGTCCGATGGGGGAGGAAAGGAGCGTCACCGGCACCCTGGTCCGCCTGGACCTGGAGGAGCGCTCCCTGACCGTGGAGGACGGCATGGGGGTGCGCTGGAACTTTCTCGTGGACAAGGACGCGGGGATCGACCTGGCCGCCCTCCGGGAGGGATCGAAGGTCCGGGTGACGATCGCCCGGGGGACCCCTCCCAACATGATCTCGGCGGCGGACCGGATCCGGAAGGGGGACCGGGTCGAGCCGGTCCCGTATTAGGGAGCGGATGACGGGAGAGCCGGAACTCGACACGAAAGAACCAGGAACGGTAGACTGACGGCACAGGCGGTACCGTCGTCGGCTCGACCCATCCGCCGTCAACCACCGGAAGGGAGGGAGAAGGGATGGCCAGCGCGATCGTTCTGATCAACGCGGATCCGGGGAAGGACCGGAAAGTGGCCCAGGGGCTCAAGAAAGTCAAGGGAGTGGGCGGGGTGTCCCTCGTGAGCGGCCTCTACGACCTGGTCGCGACGGTCCGGGGGCCGAACGCCGAGGAGATCCTCAAGACCGTGTACGACCAGATCCGGCCGCTGTCCGGGGTCCGCAGCAGCCACACCATGTTCTGCCTCGAGTTGTAGGCGGCTCGCCCGGCCGCAAACGGGGTGGGCCGGGCAAAACGGCTCACCCCAGCTTCTCCATCACCGACCGGACCTTCCCCTCGATGGAGTGGGGACTGTCGCGGCGGTCGTCGATCTTGATCAGCGTGGAGACCCGCTGCGCCCCCTCGCCGAACGGGGACTCGTGCATCCGCCGCAGCACCGGGAGGATCGCGTCGAGGTCCCCCTCGATGATCGTCCCCATCGCCGTGAGCTGGTGTGTGAGGCCGCTCTCCCGGAGGATCCGCTCGACGCCGGCCACGTAGCGGGAAAGGCTGGTGGTCGCCGTCCCGAGGGGGGCGACGCTGACGAAGACGATGGCCATGGGTTCCCTCCCGATGATGATCCTGCGGTCGATCTTCCCGAAGGATCCTGCCGGATAGATTTTCGCACGATCCCGACCGGGCACGGAAGATGCGAAGTGGTTCCGCCCCCCGAAAAAGGGCTTGAAGCGGTCCTCGCCCCTTGGGAGAATGGGGACCTCCGGACCGCGGCGGTCGACGAGGCGCGACCCGCGGAAATCCCCCTTCGCGCCCGAGACGAGGAGATCCATGAGCCGAAAGATCATCTTCAACGCCGGACCCGCAGCCCTTCCCCTGCCCGCGCTGGAGCGCGCCCGCGACGAACTGCTCGACTTCGCCGGAAGCGGCATGTCGGTGATGGAGCACAGCCACCGCGGCAAGGAGTACGAGGCCGTGCACGACGAGGCGATCGCCCTCGTCCGGGAGCTCCTCGGAGTCCCCGCCGACTACGAGGTCCTGCTGCTCCAGGGGGGGGCGACGGCGCTGTTCGCCCTGGTCGCGATGAACCTCCTCGAGAAGGGAAAGACCGCCCAGTACCTGATCACCGGCGCCTGGGGCGAGAAGGCGCTCGGGGAGGGGAAGAGCGTCGCCGCGATGTTCGGTGCGGAGGTGGTGGTCCAGAACGTCGGGACCGGCGAAGGCAAGGAGAAGAGCTACACCCGCGTCCCGGCCCCTTCCGAGGTGAAGGTGAACGCCGGGTCCGCCTACCTGCACATCACCTCGAACGAGACGATCCACGGGGTGCAGTTCCACGTCGACCGCGCCCGCGCCTTCCCCGAGACCGGGGCGGTTCCGCTGGTCGCCGACATGTCGAGCGACTTCCTCTGGCGTCCCTTCGACATCACGAAGTTCGGGCTGGTCTACGCCGGCGCGCAGAAGAACCTCGGCCCCTCCGGGGTGGTCGTGACCGTGGTCTCGAAGGCGCTGCTGGAGCGGGGACGCAAGGATATCCCGAAGATCTTCCAGTTCCGCACCCACGCGGAGAACAAGTCGCTCTACAACACCCCCCCCACCTTCGGGATCTACATGGTCCGAAACGTCCTCTCCTGGGTCAAGTCGCAGGGGGGGCTCGCGGGGATGGAGGCGGCGAACCGGAAGAAGGCGGCGCGCCTCTACGGGGTCATCGACAAGAACCCGAAGTTCTTCCGCTCTCCGGTGGAGAAGGAGAGCCGCTCCGTGATGAACGTGGTCTTCCGGCTTCCGAGCGAGCCGCTCGAGGAGCAGTTCATCGCCGATACGAAAAAGAAGGGGATGGTCGGGCTCAAGGGGCACCGCTCCGTGGGCGGCATCCGGGTCTCGACCTACAACGCCATCTCCTACGAGTGGGTGGACGCCCTGTCGTCCTTCATGGAGGAGTTCGCCAAGGGGAAATAGCGATCCGGACCTGCTCGAGAGAGTCGGCGAAAAGATCGGCTTCCGCGAGTTCCCGCTCGCCGCAGCTCCCGGCGACCGCCAGCACCGAAAGCCCGGCCAGCTTCGCCGCCCGGACCCCCGCCGGGGTGTCCTCGATCGCCAGGCTCCTCTCCGGCGACGACATCGACGCCGGATGCAGACGCTTCAGCCCGGACCAGGCGAGCCGGTAGGATTCCGGGTCGGGCTTGCTCTTTTCCACGTCGTCCGCCGAGACGATGAGGGGAAAGCATCCGGAGATCCCGAGCATCGCGAGGATCGGGTCGATGTCGGAGCGCAGCGCCCCGCTGCTGATCGCCAGCGGGATACCGCGGGCGTGGATCGACCCGATCAGGGAGACCGCCCCGGGCAAGGGGCGCACTCCCTCCCGGATCACCCTCTGGAACACACGGGACTTGGCCCCCACAAGCTCCGCCAGCCTCCCGTCGTCCAGAGCCTTCCCGTGGACGCGGAACGCCTCCCGGAAGGCGTCGCGGTCGTCGAATCCCATGTAGCGGTCGACATACTCCTCCCAAGGAAAGGCGATCCCGGCGGGCGCGAGCACCTCCCGGAACGCCTTCCAGTGGAGAGGCTCCGAGTCGACGATGACGCCGTCGAAGTCGAAGACGACCGCCTCGGGCATGCCGCGAAAGGGGGTTTCGAGCGTCAGGATCGACAAAGAATCTCCCGGTTCGAGAAAATGTTCGAGAGACATCAGGATACACCACCCGGTCCCGTTCCTGGTATTTCCCGGCGGGCGGCATTGCCGATTGCATTCCCCCCGGGAGCGCCCCCATAATACGCATCAAACCGGATCCGCCGTTCGGCGCAAGGAGGACGTCATGCGAAGAGTCGCGCTGTTCCTGTCGGCCGTCGCCGCCCTCGGGATCTGCCTGGGAGGTTGCACCCGGCTCGAGAGCACCTACCTGAAGAAGGCGGGCGAAGCGGAAAGGCTTTCCGGGGAACTCGCGGCGCTGCAGCAGCGGCACCGCTCCCTGGAAGAGGAGAACCGGGCGCTCCAGGCGAATGTCGCGAAGCTCGAGGGAACGGTCCGCGGGCTCGGGGAGGAGCTTTCCGATACCCGTTCGGAGAGGGACCACCTGAGGGGGAACCTCGGTTTCGTCACCGGGGAGCGGGACCGGCTCGCCGCCGACAACCGGGAGCTGGACCGCACGCTCAAGGCGAAGGCCGATTCCCTGTCGCGGACGATCGTGGAGCTCCGCGGGAAGGTGGCCGACCTGGAACGGGAGAACGGATCGCTCCGGCAGGAGATCGCCGCCCTCAAGAAAGCCCAGGAAGAGAAGGTCGAGAAGGTCGGGAAAACCTACGAGGGTCTGATGTCGAAGATGCAGGAGGAGATCCGGCAGGGGCAGATGACGATCTCCGAGCTGAAGGGGAAGCTGACGCTGAACCTGGTGGACGCGATCCTGTTCGACACCGGCAAGGCGGAAGTGAAGCCCGGGGGGATCGCCGTGCTGCGGAAGATCGTCTCCGTCCTCCGGGACGAGCGGGAGAAGGCGATCCGGATCGAGGGGCACACCGACAACGTCCCGATCACGGGTACCCTCGTGAAGACCTACCCCACGAACTGGGAGCTCTCCGCCGCGCGGGCGATAAACGTGACCCGCTACCTGCAGGAGCAGGGGATCGACCCGGGGATCCTCTCCGCCGTGGCCTACGGGGAGCACAAGCCGGTGGCGGGCAATTCCACCCCCGAGGGAAAGGCGAGGAACCGGCGGATCGAGATCATCCTGGTCCCACGGGAACCCTGAGCCTTCGGCGACGTTACGGGTAGAGCCCCCGGAACCGCATCGCCTGCGCCACCCGCGAGATCCCGATCATCAGCGCCGCCATCCGGTGCGAGATCTTCCTCTCGTGCGCCAGCGCGAGCACCTCCCGGAACGCCTCGGTCATGATCCGCTTGAGCTGCCGGTTCACCTCGTCGATGTCCCAGAAGAACTTCTGCGTGTCCTGGACCCACTCGAAGTAGGAGGCGGTCACACCGCCCGCGTTCCCCAGGACATCGGGGATCAGGAACACCTTGTTCCGGGCCAGGATCTCGTCCGCCTCCAGGGTGGTCGGACCGTTCGCCCCCTCGGCCAGGATGCGGCAGCGGATCCGGGGGGCGTTCTCCTTCGTGATCTGCCCCGCCGTGGCGCAGGGAGCCAGGATGTCGCAGGGGATCTCCAGGAGCTCCTGGTTGGACACCGGGGTCACCCCCGGGAACTCCGCCACCTTTCCCCCCTTCCCGACGTGCCGGACCAGGTCGTCGACCGGCAGCCCGCCCGGATCGTGCGCTCCCCCGTAGATGTCGCTCACCGCGACCACCTTCACCCCATGCTGATGAAACTCCTGCGCCGCCACCGACCCCACGTTCCCGAACCCCTGGACCACGGCGGTGAGCTTCTCCGGGGAGAGCCCGAGCCGTTCGACGGCCGCGAGGACGAGGTTCACCAGCCCCCGCCCCGTCGCCTCCCGCCGCCCCACCGACCCCCCGACGACGAGCGGCTTCCCCGTGACCACGCCGGGCACGGAGTAGCCCATCTGCATCGAGTAGGTGTCCATCATCCAGGACATCGTCTGCTCGTCCGTGAACATGTCCGGCGCCGGGATGTCCTTCTCCGGCCCGATCAGCATGACGATCTCGGAGGTGAAGCGACGGGTCAGCGCCTGCAGCTCCCGGCGGGACATCTCGAGCGGGTTGCAGCAGACCCCGCCCTTGGCCCCCCCGAAGGGGATGTTCATCAGCCCGGACTTCCAGGTCATCCACATGGCCAGGGCGGTGGTCTCCTCCAGGGAGACGGTGGGGCTGTACCGGATCCCCCCCTTCCCCGGCCCCATCGTGATGTTGTGGTGGACCCGGTACCCGGTGTAGGGGACGACATCCCCGTTGTCCATCCGGACCGGCACGGTGACGATGAGCGCCCGCTTCGGGTACCGGAGGCGGTTGGCCAGGTTCGGGTCCAGGTTCAAAAGCTTCGCGGCCCGGTCCAGCTGCTCCACCGCCTCGCCGAGCATGCTGTGCCCTTCCTCGGTCTCGCCCCAGGATGGAAACGGCATCGTGTCCCTCCTCTTCTCCGGTCCGGTGTCGATGGATTCCGCCGGCTCTTTCCACGGCCTGAAAACCAGTATATTGCACGGACTTTTCGAGAAGATCCACGAATGTCTCGGGAGCCCGGAAACGGGCGGATTGGAGTATCCTGTGTGACGTCATGACGAGAACCGATTTTACCCGGCAGCGGTCGGCCGCGGGGGGGCGGACCTCCGGGATCCTGCGCACCCGCGCGAGGATCCTGGACGGAATCCGGGCGTTTTTCCGGACGCGGGGATTCTGCGAGGTCGATCCCCCCATCGCGCTGCGCTACCCGAATATCGACCCGAACATCTTCCCGGTGCAGGTGCAGGATCCCGCCGGGCGCGGAAAGACCCTCTATCTCCACACCTCCCCCGAGCTGTCGATGAAGAAGCTGCTCGCCGCCGGCTCGGGAAACATCTTCTACCTGGGGAAGGTCTTCCGGGACCGGGAGGGGTCGCCGCTCCACTCCCCGGAGTTCACGATGCTCGAATGGTACCGGGTGGAGGAGCCGGCGGAGGCGGTGATGCGGGACGTCGAGGAGCTCTGCCGGGAGCTGGCCGGGGAATTCGCCGGGGCGGACACGATCCGCCGCAAGGGATCCGCGGTAGCGCTTCCCGCGCGGTGGCCGAGGTGGGAGATCTCCGAGGCCTTCCGGGAGCTGCTCGGCGTCGCGCCGCTCGACCGGGAGGCGCTGTTCGCGGCGCTGTCCCGCAAGGGGCTGCGCCCGGCGACGGACGAATCCTGGGAGGATCTCTTCTTCCGCGCCTGCCTGGAGGTGGTCGAGCCGGCGGCCGCGGACAAAGGGGCCCTGTTCCTGACCGGATATCCGGCCGCGCTCGCCGCCATGGCGAAGCGGCGGACGGGGGGGGACGGCCTGGCCGAGCGGTTCGAGGGGTTCGTGGCCGGGGTCGAGCTGGTGAACGGCTACGAGGAGCTGACCGATCCCGAAGAGCAGGAGGAGCGTCTCCGGGAGCTTGCGGCGCGGCACGAGGCGCGGACGGGACAACCCTTGCCGATCGACCCGGAGTTCCTCGACGCCCTGCGGGCGGGGCTTCCCCCCTGCTCCGGCGCGGCGCTCGGCGTCGACCGGCTGATCATGCTCCTGGCGGGGGCGGAATCGATCGCGGACGTGATGCTCCCGTGAACCACGGCCCCCTGCTCCTCTTCCTCCTCTCCTTCGGCCACATGTGCACGGACATCGTGCAGGGGGCCCTGCCGGCGCTGCTGCCGTATCTCAAGGACCGCTTCTCCCTCTCCTACGCCGTCACCGGGTCGATTCTGCTGGCGGCCCACCTCACCTCGTCGGGAATCCAGCCGCTGTTCGGCTACCTGACCGACCGGAAGCCGTTCCCGGTCCTCCTGCCGCTGGGGTGCCTGGTCTCCGGGGTCGGCGTCGCCCTGATCCCCTTTTCCCCCACCTTTGCCTGGCTCGTCGCCTTCGTGGTGTTCACGGGGCTGGGCACGGCCGCCTTCCACCCGGAGGGGTTCAAGGCCACCGCCTGCATCGCCTCGGTGAAGCGGGCGACCGGGATGTCGCTCTTCTCGGTGGGGGGAAACCTGGGGTTCGCGATCGGCGCCCCCGCCGCCATCTTCCTCGTCTCCCGGTACGGACTCCCGGGGGCCTCCGCGCTCATCGTCCCCGCCGCGGTAGCGGCCGCCCTGTTCGTCCCGGCGCTGCCGCACATCCGGCAACGGATCGGGGAAGCGGCGGGCAGGCCGCTCCCCGCCTCCGGGAACGGGACCGACCGGCCGCTCCTCGCCGTCTCCCTGATCGTCCTGATCGTCGTCTTCCGCTCCTGGACGCAGCTGGGGCTGGCCACCTTCATCCCCTTCCTCTACCGGGAGGAGCTGGTCCGCAACCCGGAATTCGTGGCGACCCTGCTCTTCCTGTTCCTGGGCGCGGGAACCGTCGGCACGCTGGCGGGAGGTCCGCTCGCGGACCGGATCGGGCACCGCCGGATGCTCTTCTTCTCCCTGGCCCTCCAGATCCCGCTCATCCACCTGTTCCTCGTCTCCTCCGGAACGGCGGTCTTCCTCCTGGCCGCCGCGGTGGGGGCGACGATCGTGTCGACCTTCTCCGTGACCATCGTCATGGCCCAGGAGCTGTTCCCCCGGAGGATGGCGACCGCGTCCGGGACGATCGCGGGATTCGCGATCGGAACGGGGGGGATCGGCGTCACGCTGCTCGGGGCGTTCGCCGACCGGTACGGGGTTCCCGCCGCCGCCCACATGATCAACCTTCTCCCCGCCGCCGGCGCCCTCCTCGCCCTCTTTCTCCCGATCCCCTGGACCTCCGGGCGTGGGGATGCGACGTGAGCCGGCACGCGGGGGGTATCCGTACGGGGCCGGCTGGCCTACAATAGCGGTCGAACGCCACGCGGGAAACAAGGAGAACCGGCATGGCAGAGGAAACGAAGGAACCCGGCCCCCCCGCCCGGCCGAACCACGCGCGCCGGAAAAAAGCGCTCCTGCTGTTCCTTCTGGTGTCGGTGGCGACGATCGGGGCGGGCGGCTTCTACTGGTTGTACCGGCAGACCCATATCTCGACCGACGACGCCTACATCGAGGGGAGGATCCACCCGGTCGCGGCCCGGATCCAGGGGACGGTGACGGAGGTCCTGGTCGAGGACAACCAGCCGGTCAGGAAAGGGGACCTGCTCCTGCGGGTCGACCCGGAGCCGTACGCCGTGCGGGTGGCCGCCGCCTCCTCCGGCCTGTCGGCCGCGAAGGCGGACCGGGTCGCGGCCCGCTCCGACATCGCCGCGGCGAAGGCGGACATCGAGGCGGCCCGGCAGGAGATCGCCGCCGCGACGGCGCAGCTCGAGCAGGCGAGGGCGGCGCTCTCGGCGGCCCGCTCGAAGGTCTCCCTCGCGGAAGTCTCCCTCGCCCAGGCCGACCGGGACGCCGCGCGGGCGAAGAGCCTCTTCGAGCGCCACTCCCTGAGCCGGGAGCGGTTCGAGAAGATCACCACCGAGCAGGAAGCGGCAAAGGCCCGCCTGGACCTGGCCCGGGACGAACTGCGGCTCGCCGGGGCGGCGGGGGCGACCCAGGAGGCGCACCTCTCCGGGAAGGAGGCCTTTCTCCGGCAGCGGCAGGCGATCCTCGCGCAGCGGGAGGCCCGGGTCGGGCAGCATGAGGCGCTCGTCCGCCAGCGGGAGTCGGGGCTCGCCGAGACGGAGCTGCTGCGCGGGTACGCCGACGTCGTCGCCCCGGCGGACGGCCGGGTCACCCGGAAGAGCGTGGAGGTCGGCCAGGTCGTCTCCCCGGGGCAGGCGCTGCTCGCCGTGACCGGCCTCTCCGACCTCTGGGTGGTGGCGAACTACAAGGAGACCCAGATCGAGAAGATCCGCCCCGGCCAGGAGGTCCGCATCCGCGTGGACACCTTCCCGGGCCGGAAGTTCCGCGGGAAGGTCGACAGCATCATGGCGGGCACCGGGTCCGCCTTCGCCCTCTTCCCGCCGGAGAACGCCACGGGAAACTACGTCAAGGTGGTGCAGCGGGTCCCCGTGAAGATCCTCCTGGAGCGGGGGGAGGACCCGGAGCAGACCTTGAGGATCGGGATGTCGGTGGTCCCCACGGTGCTCGTCCGGTAATCCCATGAAGGAGGGGAACCGGCTCGGCAACGCGGTCGGCGCGATGCACGGGAGCAAGTGGATCGTCGCCGTCACCGTGATGCTCCCCACGCTGATCGAGATCATCGACATCAGCGTGGCGAACGTCTCCCTCGACCATATCCGGGGCTCGCTCTCCGGGGGGATCGACGAGGCGGCCTGGGTCCTGACCTCCTACCTCGTCTCGAACGCGATCGTCATCCCGATGACCGGATGGCTCGCCCGCACCTTCGGCCGGAAGCGGTACCTCACCTTCTCCATCCTCCTTTTCACGGCGGCCTCCTTCCTCTGTGGCTCCTCGACGAGCCTGGGGATGCTCGTCTTCTTCCGCGTCCTCCAGGGGATCGGGGGCGGGGCGCTCCAGCCGCTCTCCCAGGCGATTCTCCTGGAGACCTTCCCGCCGCGGGAGCACGGGATCGCCATGGCGATCTTCGGGGTCGGCGTGATGTTCGGGCCGATCGCCGGCCCCCTGATGGGGGGCTACATCACCGACACCCTCTCCTGGCGCTGGATCTTCTACGTGAACATCCCGATCGGCCTCCTCGCCGTGTTCATGGTCTCGATGTTCATCCACGACCCCCCCTACCTGAAGCGCGCGGAGAAGCTGCGGGTGGACACCTGGGGGATCGCCCTGCTGACCGTCGGGATCGGCGCGCTCCAGATCGTGCTGGACAAGGGGCAGCGGGAGGACTGGTTCTCCTCCGACTTCATCCTCGTGATGAGCGGGATCGCGGTCCTGTCGCTCCTGGCGTTCGTGATCGTCGAGCTCTACGTCGCCGAGCACCCGATCGTGGACCTGCGGGCCTTCCGGAACGTCTCCTTCACCTCGGGGAACGTGATCATGTTCGTGGCCTTCTTCAACCTGCTGGGGTCCATCGTGCTCCTTCCCCTCTACGCGCAGATCCTTCTCGGGTACACCGCGACGCTCGCGGGTCTGGTCCTCTCCCCCGGAGGAGTCGCCACCCTGCTCACGATGCCGGTCGTCGGGAAGCTGATCGAGAAACAAAACCCCAAATACCTCCTCGCCCTGGGGGTGATGGTCTGCGCCTTCTCCACCCGGCAGATGGCCGGCTTCAGCCTGGGGGCCGACTTTTCCTCCCTCATGCTCCCCCGGATCTACCTGGGGATCGGGATGGGCTTCCTCTTCATCCCCCTGACCACCCTCACCCTCTCCTCCATCCCGAAGCCGCAGATGGGGAACGCCACCTCGATCTACAACCTGTTGAGAAACCTCGGGGGTTCCTTCGGGGTCGCCTTCTCGACCACCATGTTCGCGAGACGCGCCCAGGTCCACCAGAGCCACCTCACGGAGCAGCTGACCGGGTACGACCAGGCGTTCCGCTCGGCCATCGACCTCGGCCGGTCGGTCCTGCCGGGGAGGGGGGTTCCCGAGGGCGCCGCCGAGGGGCTCACGATGAAGATGATTTACGCCCAGACCGTCCGGCAGGCGACCGCCATGGGGTTCAACGACGCCTTCTGGATCCTGTCGGTCCTGATGGCCTGCGTCCTCCCGCTGCTGCTCCTGATGCGCCGCCCGGACCACCAGAACGGGAGTCCCCCCTCCGGACACTGAAAGATCGGCGAAGAAGAATACGCTTCCCTTCATGGTTGCGATATACTAGGGGCGTCGCCGGAGCGTCGTCCACCCACCTTTCCACGCAACCCGTTTCCCCGTGCTGGTCGCCCTGAACCATACGCCACGTCCCTGGGAAAGGAGGAGCGACATGGCCATCCCCGGCAGGCTCGCGAAGCACCTGAACGACCGGAAGATTCCCTACAAGACCTCCTCCCACCCGGAGGCCTTCACCGCCCTGCAGAGCGCCCAGGCAGCCCACGTGCCCGGGGCGATATTCGCCAAGACCGTGCTGGTGAATGCCGACGGCAAGATCTGGATGGTGGTTCTGCCCGCGACGGAGCGGGTCGACATGCCGCGCCTCAGGAAATGCCTGGAGGCGAAGAAGACCCGCCTGGCCAGCGAGGCCGAGTTCGCCCCGCTCTTCTCCGACTGCGACATCGGAGCGATGCCGATCTTCGGGTCGCTCTACGGGATCCCGGTCGTCGTGTGTGAAGAGCTGACGGGGAACGCGGAGATCGCCTTCACCGCAGGGACTCACCGGAACGTCGTACGGATCCGGGTGAGCGATTTCGTGCAGACGGAGGCGCCCCGGATCTACGAACAGAAAACGGCGCTGGCGGGAGCCTCGTAGCGATTCCGGGGGGACGCGGCCGCAACGCCGTGTCCCCTTCCCTCACTCGGCCGTGGGGGGACCTTCCTTCCCGAGGTTCGCCGGGGCGGAGCCCGAGTGCATCCCCCGGGAAACCGGGAGCGCCGTCGACTGCCCCCGCGCCAGAACCCTGCCATCCCCCGCCGTGACGGTAAGCTCACAAACCATCGACTGCCGCCCCTTGTGGAAGATCCGCGACTCGCCGATCACCTCTTCGCCCGGCTTGGCCGCCCGAAAGACGTTCAGGCTCCACTGGACCCCTACGGCGTCGGTCACTGCGTTCACCGAAATCGCAAAGGCGGCGTCCGCGGCAGCGAACAGCAGCACACCGTGCCCGATCCCGTGGGCGTTGAGGAACCGCTCCTCCACCCGGACCGAGACCTTCGCATAGCCATCTCCCGTCTCCAGCAGCCTCATCCCGAAATCCTGGATCAGCCGGTCCCCCCGCCAGATCTCCTCGATCCGCCCCATGTTCGCCCCTCCTCACCCCTCCCGGTAGGATCTTGCTAATCCGACATAGTTTTCCGCCGTCTTCCGGATCCCGTCGACCGACCCCGGTCCCAGGTCCCGGACGACCTTCCCCGGCACCCCGAGCACCAGGGAGTGCGGGGGGACGACCGTCCCGGGGGAGACCACCGCGCCCGCCCCGATCACGCTCCCCCGGCCGACGACCGCCCCGTCGAGAACGATCGCTCCGATCCCGATCAGGTAGAGGTCCCCGATCGTGCAGCCGTGGGCCACCGCACGATGCCCGAGGGTCACGAAATCGCCCACCGTGAGCGGATGCTCCGTCGTCACGTGGAGGACGCAGTGGTCCTGCACGTTCGTGCTCCGCCCGATCCGGATCCGGTGGATGTCGCCCCGGATCACGGTGTGGAACCAGACGCTCGAGTCCTCCCCGATCTCCACATCCCCGATCACCTTCGCGCCGTCCGCCACGTAGACGCTGCCGTGGCATGCCGGACGGACACCGCCGTGCGGGATCAACATGGAGAGCCTCCCCGGTGTTTCCCCAAGGATACCCGAATTTCGGGAACAAGGAAAAACCGGCGCGACCGCCTGAATCCCGGAAAGGAAAACCGCATCGAAATGCCCTATTTTTTCGGGATCGCCCTCGTCATGAACTTCTGATCTCCGCCGCATGGAGAAAGGAGAACCGTCCATGCTGAAGGAATTCAAGGATTTCGCGATGCGCGGAAACGTGGTCGACATGGCCGTCGGGATCATCATCGGGGCCGCCTTCGGGGGGATCGTGAAGTCGCTGGTTTCCGACGTGCTCATGCCCCCCATCTTCTTCCTGGTCCGGGGGATCAACCGGCTGAAGCGGCAGGAGGCGGCCCCTCCCGCGGAGCCGACGACGAAGGAATGCCCGCTGTGCCTTTCGACCGTCCCGATCCAGGCGGTTCGCTGCGCCCACTGTACGGGGGAGATGAAAGCCGCCTGACGGAACGGATCGACTCGAGTCCGACGGGCCGGGGCCCTCCGCCCCCGGCCCATCCGCATTCCCGATAATGCCCGCCGGTCTTGTGCCGCCGCACGAAGAGTGAGTTATTGGGATTTTCTGTCCGGCTTCGAGGAGAGCGGAACGTCCGCGGGCAGTTCCCCCGCCGACGGGGCGACGGAGGGCGAAGGGGAGCGGAAGAGGAAGGGGGCCTAAGACCTAAGACCCGGGGGGCTTTCCGCCCGGGTCCGGACGCCTCACCCCTCCCCGCCGGAGACCAGCGTCTTCAGCCGCTTGATCTTTCCTTCCGGGGCGGCCTCCTCCGCCTTCTGCTTCATGCAGGAGAGGCCGTCGAAGAGCGACCCTTCCGACATCACCAGCTTCGCCGTCCGGACCTCCCCGAACATCCGGGCCTTGCTCCGAAGCTCCACGATCTCGGAGGAGTCCACGTTTCCCTCGACCCGCCCTCCGACCATCATCCCGCGGGAGCGGACGTTTCCCTTGACCGTTCCGGTCTCGCCGACGACCACGAAGTCGGCGATGATGTCTCCCTCGACGGTCCCGTCGACCCGCACCGTCCCCGTGATGGACAGCTCTCCCCGGATGGTGGATTCCGTTCCGATGATCGTCTCCATCTTTTTCTCTTTCTTCCCGAACATGATCACCTCCCAGCGAGGTAGGTTTTCGGATTTTGATGGCGTCCGTTCTCCCAGATCTCGTAGTGGACGTGGGGGCCGGTGGACATCCCGGTCGACCCCGAGACCGCGATCGCCTCGCCCCTCCGGACCCGGTCGCCCACCTTCACGAGATTCTTCTGGTTGTGCGCGTAGGCGGTGCTGAAGCCGTATCCGTGCTCCATGACGACCACGTGGCCGCTGTTCGCCGTCCACCCGGAGAAGCTCACGATCCCGTCCGCCGTGGACTTCACCTCCGACCCCCTCGGCGTGGAGATGTCCACGCCGGTGTGGAGCTGCCGCTCCCCCGTCTTCGGGTGCACCCGGTATCCGTACCCGGAGCTGACATGGCCGGTGGCCGGCCACCCCGTCGGGGTCGCGAGGTAGAGGTTCTTCTGCTCGAAGACATACTTCCGGATGTCGGTGACCGATTTCATCGCCTCGGAGATCTGGGCCTTGAGCATCTCCATGTCCAGCGACCCGGAGTCGACGAAGTCGGCCTCCTCGAGAACTTCGGTCTTCGACTTCAGGGCGAACAGCTTCTTGAACTCCCCTTCCGCGACCTTCAGGGAGTGCATCGTGGACTTCATCTCGAGGAACTGGGAGGTGACGAAGGAGAGCTTCTCCTCCATCCGGTAATACTCGACCGTGCGGACCGAGACGGTGAACACATACGCGGTCCCGACGATGAACATGAGGACCGAAAAGGCGATCCCGGCGAACGGCACGCGGATCCGGAACGGATGGGTGCCCGAGTGGGGAACCAGCATGATGGTGACCGGGGTCAGCACCCGTTTCAGGATCGGGCGGATCTTTTCCATCCTGGCCTCCTTTCCCCTACTACTCCTTCGTCCAGGGCGGCCGGAAAGTTTAGACACCTCTTCCACAGGGAAGAGCAGCAAATACCGTTCCGGATTGGAAATACCAGTAAGGGATTGGAATACAAGATTAAATGACTGTTTCCGCCTCCCAGGCGGTTACAATTTTCGTACAATCCGGGGGAAACCGACAATTTTCCGCCGGGCCGATCTTCCTCCTCCTGCGCGCCGCGCAACTGTGAAGGGGGGGGGGAACCCGTCGGTTCCGCTTGCTCCACGCCCTTTTTCGAGGCGGATCGATCCGGATTATGCAGGGACGAGGGACTGCGCCCTCTTCCTTCGCAGCACCTCGACCAGGAGAAGGGAGAGCGCCGCCAGGGCGATAAAGACCACGAACCCGGTCGCGTAGCCCGCGGTCCCCCGGATCTGCACGATGCTCCCCATGACCGGCGGGATGGCGAACCCCCCGAAGGCGCCCAAGCCCCCCACCCACCCGGCGGCGCCGCCCACCGCCTCGGGGACCTCCTGGGCGACCAGCTTGAACACGGCGGCGTTGGCCACCCCCATCCCGGCCCCCATGAGAACCTCGGCGAGGACCGAGAGACCGAAGTTTCCCGAAAGGGTCATCAGGAGCGCGCCGGAAAGCATGGTGACCAGCGCCAGGATCCCCGTGTTCTCACCCCCCAGGCGGTCCGAGAGAACCCCGCCCCCCACGCGGACGAGGGAGGTAAGTATCGCGAAGGCTCCGGCGAGCGCCCCCGCGACGACGGGAGTGACCGAATAGAAGGAGGACCAGTAGACCGGCAGCCATGCCGTCAGGGCGATGAACCCGCCGAAGGTCGTGAAGTAGACCGCCACGAGGGCCCACGTTTTCCAGATCCTCGCGGAGAGCAGGAGACTTTCAAGAAGGTTCCCGGCCGGGAAGATCTCCTGGCCGCACGATGCCGAGGCCGCCTTCGCCTCCTGCGCAGGGATTCCTTTCGAGATCATCTGGAAGTACCATGCGTTCCTGCCTATGACAGCATACAGGACGGTTCCCGCGACGAGGAAGGCCAGCCACGCCAGGTAGGACCCGGAAAGCCCCCAGGAACCGAGGGCGAAGGGAAGCAGGAGCGTGAAGATCCCGGGGGCGAGGTTCCCGATCCCGGCATAGGTGCCCAGCGCGGTCCCGTGCCGGGACTTCGGGAACCAGTAGGCCACCTGGCTGATCCCGACGGAAAAGGTGGCGATCCCGCACCCGCAGAGGACCCCCAGGAAGAGGATCAGCGGGTAGAACGAGCGGGGCATCCGGTCCGGGTAATAGAAGTACAGAGTGAGAAACAGACCGGCCATGCCGGCAATGGAAAGAAGGAGAAGGACCAGAAACGGCTTCCTTCCCCCCGTGGTGTCGACCCAGGCGGAAAAGGGGATCCGAAGCAGGGAGCCCGAAAGGGAGGGGGCAGCCACGAGGAACCCCACCTCGATGGGGGCAAGAGTCAGGATTCCCTTGAGGCTCTTCGCGGTCGGTCCGAAGAGAGAGACGGCGGCGAATCCGATGAAGAACCCGAGGGTGGCGCCGGCGAGCCCCTGCGAGGGCGTTCCGATCGCCGCGAGGCCCGCGCGCGTTTCCGTCCTCATTTGAGGGTGAGGCACCGTGCGGGTCAACTCGGCTTCTCACACCCTTTGCGAGTGTAGTACCACCAGTTGATCGCCGTGGCGAAGATGTAGTACACCCCGATCCCGACGAAGAAGGGAACGGGAGAGCCGAAGCGTGTGATCACGGTTCCGATCAGCGTGGCAAAGAGGAACGGACCGTACGCGGCAACCGCCGCGGTCCACCCGATCACTCCCGCTCCCTGACGGGGAGAATGCGAGAAGATGATCGGAAACTGGCGGAACGTGGAGGCGTTGCCGACGCCGGTGAGCAGGAAGATCAGCAGCATCAGGGCAACGAAGTAGGGGAACTGGGAGAGCGAGGTCGGGTTCAACAGCCCGGTGAACGCCATCACCCCCACGCAGAGGATCAGGCCGATCCCGGAAAGGTGCGTCAGAATTCCGCCGCCGACCTTGTCGGATATCGGCCCCGAGCCGACGCGCGCGAGCGATCCGACGAGAGGTCCGAGGAAGGCATACGTCAGCGGATCGGGCGCTCCGGGAAAATTTCCGTACAGGGTCTTGATGAGGAGCGGGAACGCCGCCGAAAACCCGGAGAACGAGCCGAAGGTCATCACGTAGGTGACTGTGCAGAACCACGTGTGCTTGTTGCTGAAGATATCGAGTTGCTCCCGGAAGGATGCCATCACCGGAACACTGCGCAGCGATAACCATCCCCAGACGCCGAGGAGAAGCAGCGGCGGCACATACCACAGCGCGGCATTCTGCAGCCAGACCTGTGAGGTCGCTCCGCCTTTGACGAGCGTCTGCGATGTCCCGATGACGGCAAAGCCGATGATCCAGGGGGATGCGAACTGCGCCAGGCTCACGCCGAAGTTGCCGACGCCGGCCTGGATGCCGAGCGCAGTTCCCTGCAGGCGCTTGGGGAAGAACACGCTGGTGCTCGGCATGTACGAGGAGAAATCGCCGCCGCCGAACCCCGCAAGCAACCCCAGCAGCAGGAAGACCCAGAAGGGCGTTTCGGGAGTCATGACGGCGATGCCGATCCCGACGCACGGGAGCAGCTTGAGCAGCGTGGAAATGCTGAGGACATGCCGGGTCCCGAAGATCGGAATGAGGAATGCATGGATGATCCGCAGCGAGCCGCCGGCCAGCCCCGGCATCGCCGCGAGCCAGAAGAGCTGCATCGTGTCGAACCGGAACCCGACCTGGGGCAGGCGCACGACGATGGCGCTCATCATGAACCATGTCGCGAACGAGAGGACCAGGGAGATCGTCGTGATGGTGAGCGTTCGCCAGGCGATGCGCTTCCCTTCCGATTCCCAGAACCGCTCGTCCTCCGGTTCCCAGCGTTCCAGCCATGTGATGCCCGAGCGTCCTTCCCCCCTCATTTCCCGTCCTCCGCGGGATGCGGGCCCCTGCGGTTCCAGAAGAAGAGCAGGTAGGGGCGCCAGGCGTAGGACACGGGGATCGTGAAGAGGTGCATCACCCGGGTGAACGGGAGGAGGGCCACCAGGACGAAGGCGTTGACCATGTGGAACTTCACGATCGCAGGAAGCATGGCGATGTAGGCGGTCTCCGGGCGCAGGCGGAAAAGGGAACCCAGCCAGGGCACCGCCGTGTGCAGGTACCAGGCCGATCCCCACCGGTATTTCCAGGCGATGTAGACCCCGGAAGCCACCTGCAGGAGGAGGACCAGGAGAAGGATCCAGTCCATGGCCGTCGTAATCGCCAGGAGGCGCGGGCGAAGCAGCCGCCTCGCCAGAAGCAGAGCGCAGCCGAACAGCGCGAGCAGGCCCAGGGAGAGCCCCGTCGCCTCGACGAGGAACAGGCGGGCGGGCGTGCCGATCAGGAAGCCCCATGCCCCGGGGAACAGGGCGGCCAGGATGTGTGCGAGAAGGATGATCAGGATCCCGTAATGCCAGGAGACGGATCCCCAGAACAGCCACCGGTTCTCGAGGAACTGGGTGGAGTTGCTGGTGAAGGAAAACCGGTCGGAGAAGTACCGGTACACCCCGGCGCCGACGGCCAACAGGACCGCCGCGTAGGGAAACGCCCCGAAGAGAAATTCCGTCATGGCTTTCCGACCTCCGTTGCCGGTTGTTCCCGCGGCGCTTCCGCCGCATCTCCGGGGTGCCCCGGGAGAAGGACCATCCGCAGGGCGCGCAGGACATCCCCGTACGGGTTCCCGGAATCGCCGAACGTCTCGATCATCTTTTCCAGCGCGGGAGCGAGACCGTCTTCCACCAGGATCCTCGCCTCCTCGTCGTCGGCCGGTCCCGCGAGGAACCGGAGCAGGACCGTGAGGTGGTCCGGCAGCTCCCGCCCCGCGCTGAACCCCCGGGAGGAGTAGAGCGCATTCAATCCCGAAAGAAAGACCCGCCGCTTGTACCCCTCCCCGAAGAGGTGAACCCCGACGTAGGGAGCACAGGTCGCCTGCAGATCGAACGTCGAGGTGAAGAGCTCCTCCGCGCGGGCCCGGGGGGTCTCCGCCAGGAAGGCGCTCACTCCCCCGAGGAGCGAGGCCGCCTCCGGGTGGACGCCGGAAAGGGCGGACGCTCCCTCCGCCGCAAGCTCGGCTCCCCCGCCGCGGGGGTATTCGAGCAGGCCCGCGAAGATATCGAGTGCGCCCTTGTCCAGACCGGAGAGCGTCATCGTCCTTTCCCCCCCTTCCCCCTCCGGAGAAAGCCGGTCCCGGTCTCCCCTTTCGCCGCATAGGGGTCTTCGAACGATTCGATCGCGCTCTCCCGGGCGGCCGGAGGGATGACGAACCGGTCCTCGTACGCGGGGAGGGAGGTGAGCCGGTAGATCTCCTCCGCTTCGCGGGAGGAGATCCCCGCCAGGGCAAGCACCCGCTCCGCCTCGCCGGGGACTTCCTCGCCCACCGTCTTGGCCTTCCTGTGGATCCTCACCGCCATGATGCGCGCAAGGACTTCGGTCACGACGGTCTCGTTTCCTGCGGACAGAAGGGACGCCAGGTACCGGACGGGGACGCGGGCGCTTTCCAGGGAGCTGAAGAAATCCTCCGCGAGCCGATGCCTTCCGTTCTCCAGGAACGCCACGACCGGGAGAAGGGGAGGAACGTAGAAGAGCATCGGGGCCGTCCGGAACTCCGGGTGCAGGGGAAGGGCGATCCGGAATTCCTTCACGAACCGGTACACGGGAGATTTCCGGGCAGCGTCGATCATGGCATCGGGAACGCCGCTGCGTCGCGCCGACGCGACGACCGTTCCCTCCCAGGGGTCGAGAATGGCGTCCCGCTGGGCCTCCACGAGGCGTTCCGCGGGGGCCTTCGCCGCCTCCACGATCCGGTCCGCGTCGTACAGGAGGACCCCCTGGTACCGGATCCGGCCGACGCAGGAGTGGAAGCAGGCGGGGGACTGTCCGGTCTCCACCCGGGGGTAGCAGAGGATGCACTTTTCCGATTTTCCGCTTTCCCAGTTGTAGTAGACCTTCTTGTAGGGGCAGCCGGAGACGCACATCCTCCACGCGCGGCACTTCTCCTGGCTCACGAGGACGATCCCGTCTTCTCCCCGCTTGTAGATCGCGCCGGAGGGGCAGGAGGCGACGCAGGCGGGGTTCAGGCAGTGGTTGCAGATCCTGGGGAGGTAGAAGCAGAAGATCCTCTCCAGCGCGAACATCCGGCTGCGCTCCTCCTCGGTGAGGTTCGCAAGGGAGGGGTCCCCCGCGGCATAGATGTTCGATCCACCCAGGTCGTCGTCCCAGTTGGGGCCCGCCTCGATCTCGATCGGCTTCCCGGTGATCTGCGAGATCGGGCGCGCCGTGGGCTGATCGTCCCCCGGGGGGGCGCCGAACAGGTCGCCATACCGGTAGGTCCATGGCTCGTAGTAGTCGTCCAGGGTGGGGAGGTACGGGTTGAAGAAGAGGTTGGCGAAGGATCCCAGCCTCCCCTGAAGGAGCAGCTCCAGCTTCTCTCCCCTCTTCTCCCACCCGCCCCGGTACTTCTCCTGGTCCTCCCAGAGCGTCGGGAAGCCGGTGCCCGGCCGGGATTCGACGTTGTTCCACCACATGTACTCGGCGCCGCGCCGATCCGTCCACACGTTCTTGCAGGCGACGCTGCACGTGTGGCATCCGATGCACTTGTCCAGGTGGAACACCATCGAGAGCTGCGCGCGTACGTCCATGTCCTTCCCCTCACCAGGCCGGGGCGCCCGGGAGCTTCCTCACGTAGACGAAGGTGTCCCGGTTGACCCCCGTGGGGCCCCAGTAGTTGAAGCCGTAGGTGAACTGCGCATATCCCCCCATCATGAGGACGGGCTTGAGCCGGGTCCGCGTGAGGCTGTTGTGCCCTCCCGCCCTCCGGTTTCCCCGCAACGGGGAGCGGGGGACGGAGATGGTGCGCTCGGGAGAGTGATAGAGCATGCACATCTTCCGGGGGAGCCTCGCGCTCACCACGGCGCGGGTGACCACCACGCCGTGGTCGTTGTACAACTCGACCCAGTCGTTGTCCGCGATTCCCGCATCGGCCGCGTCCCGGTCGTTCATCCAGAGCGGCTCGATCCCCCGCGAGAGGGTGAGCATCCGCAGGTTGTCGAAGAAGGTGGAGTGGATGTGCCACTTGCCGTGGGGGGTCAGGTAGTTGAGAAGGATGGCATTCCCCTCGGGACGGCTCCGGGAGATGTCGCCCATGGAACGCGGGTCGGGGATCGGCTTGTACGTGGGCAGCTGTTCCCCGAAGGCGATGTAGCCCTCGTGGTCCAGGTACAGGTGCTGGCGGCCGGTC
>MGPV01000065.1:0-12634 GCA_001797615.1 Deltaproteobacteria bacterium GWC2_65_14 | reverse complement strand
CCGCTCGACGTTCAGGCAGAAGGCGGAGTACGCCCTCCCCTTTGCGGTGATTCCCGTCCAGCAGGGCGAGGTGAGCACCCGCCTCGGCTGCCGCTGGAGTTCCTCGAAGGTGAACCGCACCTCCCGGACCCCCTCCGCCAGGTCGGCGAGAGGCAGTCCCACCTTCTTCTCCTCCGCCTTGAAGGCCCGGTACGCCACCTCCCCGTTCGTCTCGGGGGCGAGGTGAAGAATGAGGTTCGCCGCGTCGACCGCCTCCTCCACGGAAGGATACGTCCGTCCGTTCCATTCCGCCGTGGGACGCCTCTGCGCGAGTTCATCGTAGAGGTCCTCGATCGGCCAGGAAAGCCCGTGGACGCCGATGCCGTCCCTCCTGGCCAGCGGCCCGAAGGAGATGAACCTTCGGTACAGGTTCGCGTAGTCCCGCTCGACGACGACCAGGTTCGGCATCGTCTTCCCGGGGACGAGGTCGCACTCCCCCGCCTTCCAGTCCTTCACGACCGGCTGGGCGAGCTCGGCCGGCGTGTCGTGCATGAGGGGAGCGGCGACGAGGTCCCGGACCTTTTCCGGGAAATGCACCCGCGCGAGGTCGCTGAACTTCTCCGCGATCGCCTTGAAGATGTCCCAGTCGCTCCTGGACTCCCAGCAGGGGGGAACCGCGGCGGACAGCGGATGGATGTAGGAATGCATGTCGGTGCTGTTCAGGTCGTTCTTCTCGTACCAGGTCGCGGTGGGCAGGACGATGTCCGAGTAGAGGGCCGACGTGTCCATCCGGAAGTTGATGTCGACCACCAGGTCGAGCTTCCCCTCCGGCGCCGGCTCGCGCCAGGAAATCTCCGCGGCGGATCCCTTCCCGACCTCCTCGGAGACCAGGTTGTCGTGCGTCCCCAGGTAATGCCGGAGGAAGTACTCGTGCCCCTTGGCGCTCGCCATCAGCGCGTTCCCGCGCCAGATGATCCACAGGCGCGGCCAGTTCTCCGGGGCGTCGGGATCTTCCACCGCGAAGCGGAGGCTCCCTTCCTTCAGCCGTTCCGTGACCCGGCGGACGATCTCCCCGTCCGACTTCGCCCCCGCCTCTTCCGCCTCCCGGACGATGTCGAGGGGATTCTCGTTGAACTGCGGGTAGAAGGGGAGCCACCCCATCCGGACGGCCTTCGCCTGGAGGTCCATCGTGTGACCCCGGTTGAGCCGCCCGTCGCCGTTGCCCGCCCCCGCCGTAAGCGGGGAGTTGTATTCGTCAAAGCCCCGCTCGTATCGCCACTGACAGGAATGCACGTAGTGGAACGACGGGGCGTTCTGGAGTCTCGGGGGTTTGCCCCAGTCCAGGGCGAAGGCCAGCGTCCCCCAGGGAGCCATGGGGACGAGCTTCTCCTGGCCGACGTAATGATTGAGCCCTCCGCCGTTCTTCCCCACGCATCCGCACAGGATCAGACTCACGATCCCGGCGCGGTACATCAGGTTGTTGTGGTACCAGTGGTTGACGCCCGCCCCGATGATGATCGAGCAGCGCCCCTCCGTCTTCTCCGCCGTCGACGCGAATTCCCGGGCGAACTGGAGGACCGTCTTCGCCTCGATCCCCGTGAACTTCTCCTGCCAGGCGGGGGTATACGGAATCGCCTCGTCCTCGTACCGTTCCGGATACTCCCCCGGAAGTCCCCGGGAGACGCCGAACTGGGCCATGATCAGGTCGAACACGGTCGCCACGGCCACCGTTCCCCCGTCCGTTTCGACGTACTTCACCGGGACTCCGCGCGCAAACGTCCGGTTCTCCGAAAAGTCGGCCACCTCGAGCGGGAGGACATCGTCGTGGACGCCGAGCATCGAAAGAAGGGGGGAAATCTCCCGGCCGTCCACCCCGTCCTTCATCTCGAGGTTCCACTTCCCCTTCTCCTCCTGCCACCGGTAGCCGATGGTGCCCTGCGGCATCCGGGGGCCGCCGGAGGTTTCGTCCCAGACGAGGAACTTCCAGTCGGGATTCTCCACGTCCCGATACCGGTCGAGGCTTCGGGCCCGCAGGAGCCGCTTTACGTCCGCCGCGGATCCCTCCCGTCCCGCGCCTTCCCCGGGGTTCACCACGACGAGAAAGGGGGCGTCGGAATACCGCTTGAGGTACTCCTCGAAGTACGGCGTCTGCCGCTCCGCGAAGAACTCCTTGAGGATCACGTGGTTCACCGCCATCCAGAAGGCGCCGTCCTGTCCCGCGTTGAGGGGGATCCACCAGTCCGCATACTTCGAGACCATGCTGAAGTCGGGAGAGAGGACGACCAGCTTGCTTCCGTTGTGGCGCGCCTCGGCTGCGAAGTGGACATCCGGGGTCCTGGTCATCCCCAGGTTCGCCCCCATCACCACGATGTACTTGCTGTTGTACCAGTCCGCGCTCTCGGCGACGTCGGTCTGCTCCCCCCAAACTTCCGGGGAAGCGGGCGGGAGGTCGCTGTACCAGTCGTAGAAACTCAGGTTCACGCCGCCCAGAAGCTGGAGGAACCGGGAGCCTCCCGCGTAGCTCAGCATGGACATGGCGGGGATGGGGGAGAACCCGATGATCCGGTCGGCCCCGTGCCGCTTCACCGTGTGGAGGGCGCTGGCGGCGATGATCTCGAGGACCTCCTCCCAGGAGGCGCGCCGGAATCCTCCCTTCCCCCGCGCCCGCTGGTACGCCCGCCTGCTTTCCCCGTCCTCCACGAGGGAGGTCCAGGCCGCGACGGGATCGTCGTGCTTCGCCCGGGCCTTCCTCCAGAGGTCCATCAGGACTCCCCGGACGTACGGGTACTTCACCCGGATCGGGCTGTAGACATACCAGGAGGTGGAGATCCCCCGCTGGCAGCCGCGCGGCTCGTAGGGGGGAAGATCCCCCGCCAGGCGGGGATAGTCCGTCGCCTGGAGCTCCCAGGTGATGATCCCGTCCTTGACGTGGACCATCCAGGAGCAGCCGCCGGTGCAGTTGACGCCGTGGGTGCTGCGGACGACCTTGTCATGTTGCCAGCGGTTGCGGTAGAACTCCTCCCACCGGCGGTTCCGGGGGTCCGCAATGTCCCTGATCCAGCTCATCCGTTACCCCTTCCCGGCCCCGCCGCCCTTCGCAGGAGCGGACGACGGACCTCCGAAAGCCTCTTCCGCCACACGACGTGCGCAAGTCCCGTCACGAGAAGGAACCCTCCCAGCCCGAGCAGGAGGAAACCCCCTTTCTCCTCTTCCGGCTCCCCTTCCGCCGATACCCGCAGAAACGCCTTGAGGTGCGCCTGCTCCTCGGGAGTGAGGGGACGGGCATCGTAGATCGGCTTCATCGAGGGGAAGGGGAACGCGGCCAGGACGGGGGTGATCCCCTCATCGCCGTAGTCGGCATACGTCTGCGACAGGTCCGGCCCGAGCGTGCCGCCCATCCCGGGCAGGGGGGAGATTGCGTGACAGGCCACGCACGCGGCCCCGCCGTTCACAAAGCGGGTCGTTCCGGAAAAAACGGCTCGACCGATCTCCGGGTCGCCCGCCTTCGGAGCAGGCGCCTCTCCGGGAGACGGGGCGGGCTTCGCAGCGGTCGCCGCGGAGGCGCTCTGCCCGGAGAGGTACGCAAGGATCGCTTCCGCCTCATCCGGGGAAATCCCCAAGTCCGGCATCCGGAGGCCCCGGAACTCCTCGAGCAACTTCCCCGCCACGGGGTCTCCGCTGTCGAGAAGCGCCCCGGGGGCGGTGATGATCCGGACGAGCCAGGCATGGTCCCGTCTCGAGGTGACGCCCGCGAGATCCGGTCCGGCGGAGCGGCCGCCGCCGACGGTGTGGCAGGCGGAGCAGTTCTTCTGGAAGATCGCCTCTCCCCGCTCCGCCAGGGGGGACAGATGGACGCCCAGGGCGGGCGCCGCAAAGGCGCATGCGCAGGAGAGGAAGAAGATCGCCCACAAGCGTTTCCTCACGGGTGCTGCCCTCCTCTCTCGGCGGGGTTCCCGAGGATATACCGTTGTTCGGTTTGCTGCATACCGCCGATAGATCCCTCGGCGGTTTCTCGATCCCGGACCGGTGGAGATCCGATCCTCACTCCCCTCGCGGCGCCCGGGGGGCCGAGGAGTTACGCCTGCTCGGCCCCTTCCTCCGGCACCTGGACCGTTCCGGAAACCATCGGCCCCTCCGCGACAGGGTGATATCAATAAAAAGACGACGTTTTAATTTTTCTCGTCCCCTCGTCCTAAAGTCCTTGACCTAAGTCAAGAACGGAAGGAAATTTCTCCCAGGGATCGCGGAGTTCCTGGACGTCCATTTCCCTCCGGAGGATTGGTACAATGACCTTTCCGTTCCCATTCCGGGTCAAGGAGAAACCGGACAGGCATGACGACGATCGCGCTCGGAAAGGCTGCGGCTTCCGTTGAAGGGTGACGCTCCCGTTTCCGGCTTCCGGTTCACCCGGGAGGAGATCTCCGGCTCCCTGGGAGACCTCGGGACCTTCCTTCCTCTCACCCTCGGGTACATCACCCAGTGCGGGCTCTCCCCCGCCCCCGTATTCTTCTTCGCGGGGCTGTGGAACGTCGTAACCGGGTTTCTCTTCCGGCTCCCGATCCCCGTCCAGCCGATGAAGGCGATCGCGGCGGTGGCGATCGCGGAGGGGATGCACCCGGCGGAAATCGCCGCGGCAGGCATCCTCATGGGGGGAATGGTCTTCCTGATCGGGATCTTTCCCCACGCAGGCCGGGTCCTCTCGCTTACCCCCCGGCCCGTCGTCCGGGGAATCCAGCTGGGGATCGGTTTCAAGCTTTTCCTGGCCGGGGTGCAGGCCATTCTTCCCCTTCCGCTCATCGGCTGGGACAGCCTCCTGGTGGGGGGGATCGCCGTTTCCCTGATCGTCCTCTCCTCTTTCCGCCGAAAGGTGCCGGCGGCGCTCATCCTGTTCCTTCTCGGATTTGTCCTGCTTCGGGTCTCCCGGCCCGAGCTGTTCGGGAACCTCGACCTTGCCCCTTGGACCCCGGAACTCGTCGTCCCCTCCCCCACCGACTGGTGGCGAGGATTCACGAAAGGGACGATCGCCCAGCTGCCGCTTACGCTTCTCAACTCCATCGTGGCCGTCTGCGCCCTTTCCGGGGACCTGTTCCCCGGGAGGAAGATCCCCGAGGCGCGGATGGCGCAAAGCGTGGGAGTCATGAACCTGATCTCGTGCTGGTTCGGGGGGATGCCGGTGTGCCATGGCGCGGGAGGGCTGGCGGGGCAGTACTATTTCGGGGCACGGACGGGCGGGTCGGTCGTCTTCCTCGGGGGGATGAAGATGGCCATCGGGGTGGCGGCGGCGACGCTTCTTGCCCCTCTCCAGAACTTCCCGCAGAGCATCCTCGGAGGCCTCCTCGTCTTCGCGGGGCTGGAACTGTCCCTTCCCGCCCGGGATCTGTCGTCCCGGGAGAATTTTTTGACGGCGCTGATCACCGCGGGGCTGATCCTGTCGGTGAACGTCACGGCCGGATTCCTGGCCGGGCTCGTCTTCTGGCGCATTTTTCACGGGGGGAAACCGGAAGCGGACCGCAAATGAGGCGACCGGCGCACTCCATCCGAAACCACGCCGCTTCAATGGATATCTGAGAACCTGAACCGCCCCGGGATCAGCCGTCCTCCCGTTCCCCCGGACCGGGGAAGGCAGCCGGCTTGCGGCGCTTGATCCACCCCCAGAACCGGTCCTCCTTCCGCTCGAACCGCTCCCGCCAGGCGCGCAGAAACGAGAGGTTCCCCGCGTCGTCGAAGAGGGAATAGGCCACCGGGGTGACGACCAGGGTCAGCAGCAGGCAGAGCGCCTGCCCCCCGATGATGACCTTCGCCATGGAGGCCCGGGAGGCGGCGCCCGGCCCTTTCCCGAGGGCGATCGGGATCATCGCGGCGATCAGCGTGATCGTGGTCATCAGGATCGGCCGCAGCCTCGCTGCGTTCGCCTCGAGGATCGCCGCGTCCCGCTCCACGCCCCGGGAGCGCAGCGTGTTCGTGTAGTCCACCTGGAGGATCCCGTTCTTCTTCACGATCCCGAAGAGCATGAACAGCCCCATGATGCTGTAGATGTTCAGCGACTCCTGCAGGAGAAGCAGCGACAGCAGCGCGAACGGGATCGAGATCGGCAGGGCGAGCATGATGGTGACCGGGTGGAGGAAGCTCTCGAACTGGGCGGCCAGCACCATGTACATGAAGACGACCGAGAGCAGCAGGGCAATGAGGAAGTTCACGAGCGTCTCCTGCAGCGTCTTCCCCCTCCCGAAGAACTCGATCCGGTACTCTTGGGGCAAATCGACCCCCTTTACGATCTCCCGGATCCGGTCCATGGCGCCTCCCAGCGGGAGGCCTTCCAGGTTCGACACGATCGTCACCTGCCTCTGCCGCGTGGTGCGGTCGATCTGGGCCGGTCCGAGCTCCGGCGACAGGACCCCCACGTCGCGGATCCGGACCTTCCCCACCTTCGACGAGGGAACGGGGAGGTCGGCGACCCCTCCCACCGAACGCCGGTACGGGAGGTCGGCGCGCAGCCAGACGTCGTACTGGTCCGCCTCCTCCTTGTACTTCGTGACCTTCTCCCCTCCCACGAAGATGTTCAGCGACGAGGCGATGTCCTGGATCTGGACCCCCAGGTCGGAGGCCCGCTTCCGGTCCACGTAGACGCGCAGCTCCGGCTTCCGGTTCGACAGCGTCGTGTCGGCGTCCACGAACCCCTTGACCTTCTTCATCTCCCCGACGATCCGGTCGCCGTACTCCTGGAGCTTCCCCAGCTCCGGCCCGCTCAGGGTGAAGTTCACGGGGGTCTGCCGGATTCCGCTGCCCCGGCCGATCGCCGAGATGTTCTGCACGGAGTAGCGCAGGGACGGATACTTCGCGAGAGCGACGCGTACATCCTTCATGACGTCGAACTGCGAGTACCGCCGTTTCTCCAGCTCCACGGTGCGGACGTAGATCGTCCCCTGGGTGACGTCCCCTTCCGCCACGTCCCCGATGGAGGTGAGCAGGTGCGAAACCCCCCGGACCTTCCGGATGTCCGCCTCCGCCTCCCGGACCAGCGCATCCGACGTCTCGAGCGTGTACCCCTCCGGGGTCTGGAAGTAGACCTCGAACTCCCCCTGGTCGTCGTAGGGGATGAAATCCTTCCCGATGGCCCGGACCAGCGGAACGGAGGAGAGGATGACCAGCAGGGCGATCGCCACGACCGCCCAGCGGTGCGCAAGGGATTTCCTCAGGATGGCGAGATAGGCATCGGAGACGGCCCGGTAGAACCGGTTCTCCTTGGACGACTTCCGGGGCTTCGCGCCGTCGCCGTGCGCGACCTTGAGGTACCGGGACGAGAGCATCGGCGTCAGGGTGAAGGAGATGAACCAGGAGATGAGGATCGCGAAAGCGACGGTGATGCCGTACGAGCGGAAGAACCGTCCCACCGTCCCGTACATGAAGGCGACGGGAAGGAAGATGACGACGAGGGAGAGGGTGGTCGCCGAGACGGCCAGCCCGATCTCCGCGGTGGCCTCCACCGCGGCGCTCCGGGGCTTCGTCCCCAGCTCCTCGACGTGCCGGAAGATGTTCTCCAGCACGACGATCGCGTCGTCGATGACGATGCCGACCGATAGGGTCAGCGCCAGGAGGGTGATGTTGTTCAGCGTGAAGCCGAGCGCCTGCATGACGGTGAAGGTGGCCACGATCGACGTGGGGATCGCCACCGAGGCGATCAGCGTGGACCGCCAGTCCCCCCCCATGAAGAGAAAGACCACCAGGGAGGCGAGAATCGCACCCAGGACCAGATGGGTCTTGACCTCGTGGATGGAGCGGAGGATGAACCGGGACTGATCGCGGATCGGATCGATCCGGATGTCGGCGGGAAGGGTCGTTTGGAGGAGGGCCAGCCGCTTCTTGACCTTGTCGATCACCTCGATGGTGTTCGTCCCGGACTGCTTCTGGACGATGAGGTTGACCGAGGGGTTTCCGTCGAACCGGGCCAGCGAGCGCGCCTCCTCCTCCCCGTTTTCCACCCTCCCGATGTCCCCGATCGTCACCGGTCGGCCGCCGATGTTCGCCACGATCAGCCGCAGGAAATCCTCCACGGCCGGCATCCGCCCCATCGTCCGGAGGACCATCTCCCGGGTCCCCGCGTCGACACGCCCCCCGGGGATCTCCAGGTTCTGGGCGGCGAGCGCGGCCTTGACCCGTGGGACCGTCAGCCCGAACCCCTCCATGCGGGAGGGGTTCAGGTAGATGTTCACGGCGCGCTTCCTCCCCCCGACGATCCGGACCGCCCCCACGCCGTTCACGGTCTCGATGTTCTGCTTGACCCGGTCGTCCGCGATCTTGGTGATCTCCCGGAGGTCCCGGTTCCCCGACACGGCGAGCGTCATCACCGGGGCCGCGTCGATGTCGAACTTGACGACCACCGGAGGGTCGGTCCCCTCGGGAAGACTCCGGATCACGGTCGCGATCTTGTCCCGGACGTCCTGCGCGGCCACGTCCCCGTCCCGCTCGAGGACGAACCGGACGACCACGTCGGAAACCCCCTCCCGGGAGACCGAGCGCAGCTCGTCGATGCCGGAGATGGTGTTGACCGCCTCCTCGATCGGCTTGGTGATCGTGGTCTCGATCTCCTCCGGGCTCGCCCCCTTGAGCATCGTGGTCACGGTGACGATCGGGATGTCGATGTTGGGGAACAGGTCCACGCCGAGCCGGGTGTACGAGACGATCCCGAGCACCACCAGGACCGCCGTCAGCATGGTCGCGAAGACCGGGCGGCGGACGCAGATCTCCGAGAGCTTCATCCGGCCTTCCCCTCGGGCACCCGGACGGCGGCCCCCTCGACGAGCTTCCCCAGGCCGGATACGGCCACCGCCTCCCCCGCCCGGACCCCTTCGGTCACCTCCACCCGGTCGCCGAGGTCGGCGCCGAGCCGCACCTTCCTCTCCCGGGCCACCCCTTCGGAGATGACGAACAGCTTGTCGATCCCGGCGAAGGTGATCACGGCCTGCTTCGGGACGGTCACCGCCTCACGGTCCACCCGGAGGACGATCGCCCCCTTTCCGAAAAAGCCGGCCTTGAGCTCCCGGCTTTCGTTCCGGAAGACCGCCTCGATCTGGATCGCCCGGTTGGACACGTTGGAGGAGGGGGCGATCCGCTGCAGGGTGCCGCGGAAGAGCTTCCCCGGATGCCCGTCCACCGAAAGCTCCACCGGGAGCCCGGGCCGAAGGGACGGTGCGAAGGCTTCCGGCACCTCCCCCAGCAGCCGGATCGGCCGGTCGTTCACGAGGCGGAAGAGGGGGGTCCCCGCCTTCACATATTCCCCGGCGGATACGAGACGCTCCTGCACGGAACCGTGGACGGGGGACCTCGCCTCGGCGTCGCGGAGCTTCTTCTCCGCGAGGGAAAACTGGGCGCGCCTGCCGCGGAGCACGGCCAGAAGGTTGTTCGCCTCCTCGCGCGCCGCCCGCTGGTTCGCCTCCGCGACCTGGAATCTCGCCTCCGCGTCGTCCACCTCCTTGCGGGCGATCAGCTTCTTCTCGAAGAGCTCCCGGCGGCGCTCGAGGTCGGTCTTCGCGTTCCCGTATTCCGCGGCCGCCTTCCGGACCAGGGAGGTCCCCTCGATGTCGACCGACCCGGCGTCCGGGGGGATCCCCAGCTTCGCGGCGACCTGGTCGACCTCGGCCCCGGCCTGGTCCCGGCGGAACCGGAACTCGTCCGGCGCCAGCGTCAGGAGGAGCTGCCCCTTCGCCACCGGGTCCCCGAGGTCGACGCGAACCGACTCGACCGTACCCTCCGCCTCGGAGGAGACCGTCAGCTCCTCGACGCCGGCCAGCGATCCCACGAACTCGGCCTTCCGCTGGATCTCGGCGCGCTGCGCGAGGGCCGTCTCGATCGGGATCGGTTCCCGTTCCGCGGCCGGTTTCCCGGCCCCGGCCTGCGACTCGGCGGACTTCTGACCGCAGGCAGAAAGAAGAAGCGAGGCGGCCAGGAAAAGCGCCGCGAATCCCGTCCTGTGCTTCATGGACCGCTCGTTCATGTCGGAGAACTCCTCTGTCGCCGGGATCACCGGCCGATCGCGCGCAGGAGCGCGGCGACGGAAACGCTGTAGTCGTAGAGGGCGTCGATGTGCCCGGTGTCGGCCCGGGTGCTCTGCACCTGGGCGTCGATCATTTCGATGATGTCCCCCGCTCCCACCTCGTACCGGCCGGTGGCCAGCCGCAGGTTTTCACCCGAGGCCTCGAGCTCCTTTTCCCTCGCGGCGATCCGCTCCCGGGATTCCTCCATCGAGAGCGCCCCCGCCTCCACCTCGAGCCGGACCAGCCGCCGCTCGTCGGTCACGGCGTGCCTCGCCGAGGACACGGTTGCCTCCGCCTCCCGGACCCGCTCGCTCGTGAGAAACCCGGTAAACACCGGAACCTCGAACAGGAGGGAGATGTTGTGGGTTTTCTTCAGGGGAAAATCCTCGTTCGAATATCCGTAGCCGCCGTTGGCCGTGAGGAAGGGAAGATGCTCCGCGCGGGCGGCCTGCAGGGCCCTCTCGGCGGCCCGCAGGCGGTATACCAGGGCCCGCAGCTCGGGACGGTTCTCCTCCGCCTCCCGGACCCAGTCCCCGGTAGTGCCGGGAAACGTCTCCGTCGCGAGCGCGTCCACGAGGTCGAACTCCCGGGGGCCGTCGATCCCCATCCGGTTCAGCAGGGTGATCCTCGCCACCCGCAATTCGTTCTCGGCTCTGGTTAGCTCCGCCCGGGCCTGGTAGAGGTTCGCCTCGGCGCGGGCCACGTCGATCCTCGCCCGGATCCCGGCCTCGTAGAAGGCCTGGGCCTGGCGGAGCAGAGCCTCCCGCTGGGAAACGGTCTCGCGGTTCACCGACAGGATCCTCCGGGCGCGCAGGATGTTGAAGTAGGCGACCTTCGCCCGGAAGGCGACCTCCTCCCGGGTCACCTTCCCCGTCTCCCTGGATGCCGACAGCAGCGAGTCGGCCCGGCGGAGGCCCGCTCTCCTGCGCCCGAAATCCGTGATCACCTGGGAGAGGTTCCCCCCCGCGTTGACGGCCGAGGTGGAAAAGCTGCGGCCGGTGGAGGAAGAGAAGCCCTCGAACTCCGAGTACCGGGTCGAGAGGCTGACGGTGGGATAGTAGAGCGCCCCCGCCTGTCCCTTCCTCGCGGCGGCTGCCGCGGTCTCGTCGTCGGCCTGGTGCACCAGGGGATGGTTGGCGAGGGCGATCCCCACTACGTTCTCGAGGTCCCAGACCGTTCGGGCCCCGGGGGCGTTGTCCGTCGCGGGAAGCGGCGGGCTCGCCGCGCCCCCTTCCGCGCCGCATGGGTGGAAGGCCAGGGTCAGGCACCCGGCCAGCAGGAGTCTCCGGACGATCCTTCCCGCGGTGTTCGGAACGAGGATCCCGGAGCTCATTTCCTTCGCCCCCCCTTCCGTTTCCGCCCCGTCCCGCCCTCCGGAGCGAGCGCCCGGAGGCTGTACTCCTCGACCATGGGGGAGAGCCGCGACAGGGGGACGTGGATGATTCCGAGCAGGCTGTGCCGCGTGGTCCCGTAGAGGATTCCCCGGAGAAGCCCCGCCGTGTCCCGCATGGAAAACCGCGTGGAAAGGGTGCCGTCGTCCGCCCCCCGGGACAGGACACCGGAGAGAAGATCCGTCATCCGGTTGAAGCGGTGTCGGGTTTCCGCGGGTCTCCCGGCGCTCTCCGTCGCAAGATGGTTCGGGAAATCCCGGAGGATGACGAGGAAACGGGTCCTGTTCCGCTCGAGGAACTCGAAGTGGAACCGGATCAGCGCGGTCAGCGTTTCCGCTCCGGTTGTTCCCTCCGCCGCGAGCGCCTCCGCGCCGGTCAGGTATTCCTTCAGCAGTTCGTCGAAGATGGTGAGAAAGATCCCGTCCTTGCTGCCGAAGTGGTGGTAGAGCGTCCCCTCGGCGACGCCCGCCTCATGCGCGATCTCCGACGTCGGGGTCTTGTCGTACCCCTTTTCCGCGAACAGACGGGAAGCGACATCCAGGATGGCGGAACGCTTGCTCGTATCCCCCAACGACCCCCCCCTTGACCGAGTGAGCACTCAGTCGGTCCAGACACGATAAACGGCGGAGGGGGTCCTGTCAATGGGATACCCGGCCCCGGCCGGGGCAAGACCTTCGCCGGGCCGATGAAAGGTTTCCCACCGGGAAACGACTACTCCTCAAACAACCATACGAAGGAAAGGGGGAACCATGAAACCTTGGAAGATGGGGGATGAAACACGAGGGGATGCCTGCCATGACGAAACAGGAGGCCCTGCTCGCCGCCCTTCGGGGGCGGGATTCCTTCTCGGGCCGCTCCTCCGAGAGAACCTGGCTGGTCGGCATCCCGAAGCACAAGATCGCCGATCATTTTCGCAGGATGCCCCG
The DNA here is from genome assembly GCA_001797615.1 of Deltaproteobacteria bacterium GWC2_65_14. NCBI lineage: Bacteria > Deltaproteobacteria > Deltaproteobacteria bacterium GWC2_65_14. The sequence continues at coordinate 307 of MGPV01000065.1, read as the reverse complement.
GGAAGTTCTCCACGGGGAGGGTCCGGAGACCGTTCCCTTCGACGCCGCGGGGCACTGGAAGACCGGACCGGCGGATTGGCGGGGCGATCCGGCCGAACTCTGCAGGCAGGCCGATTTTCTCGATCACCTCCGCCGGTGCCTGTCCACCCTCTCCGCGAACCAGTCCGGCGGATCGCCGTCCCGGAGGATCCCCCGGCGGGACTGTCCCGGGACACCCTGCCCGCGCAGGCGCGCGAGCGGATCCTGAGATCGCTCTCCGGCGGTTAGCGGTCCTCCGTAGATCTTCCACACGCGGAGGGGATTGTTT
>MGPV01000064.1:18517-35910 GCA_001797615.1 Deltaproteobacteria bacterium GWC2_65_14 | reverse complement strand
CACCCTCTTCAACCTCAAAGGACACAAGCTTCTGGGGGAGAACGGCAGGATCCTGCCGGCCGACGCGGACGGGATCAAGATCGTGTCGATCGGGTTCATGGTCGAGGAGGACTCCCCGGTCATCTGGCGGGGGCCGCTGCTGATGAAGGCGCTGGAGCAGTTCCTCCACGGGACGAAGTGGGGCGAGCTGGACTACCTGGTCATCGACCTCCCGCCGGGGACGGGGGACGTCCAGCTCTCGCTCGTCCAGATGACGCCGGTCGCGGGGGCGGTCGTGGTCACGACGCCTCAGGACCTCGCACTGATCGACGTCAAGAAGGCGGTCCGGATGTTCGAGAAGGTCGGGGTGCCGATCCTGGGCGTGATCGAGAACATGAGCTACTACCTCTGCCCGCACTGCGACGGCCGGAGCGAGATCTTCGGCCACGGGGGCGCGGAGGAGACCTGCCGGAAGATGGGGCTGCGCTTCCTCGGGGAGGTGCCGCTCCAGACGGAGCTGCGGGAGGCCTCGGACGCCGGGGTCCCGCTGGTCGCACGAAACCCGGACTCGCCCGCCGCCCGGGCGATCGAACGGGCGGCCACCGAGTCGGCGGCCGCCCTCGCGGTCCTTTCCAAAGTTTAGGGACGTTCCTAAGAACTCCCGAGAGGTTGTTGGGAGTTCTCGAAAACGTTCCGCTTTCCCCCCGTCCCCCCACCTGCGTTCGGGGAGTTCTTAGGAACGTCCCCGTTCTCAGCCCTCCATCGGGCGGTAGGGGTAGGAGAAGTACTCGTGGGTCTGGATGTTCGCCCAGAACTCCTCGAGGTCCTTCGTGAGGATCAACAGGTCGTGCCGGACGCCGGTCTGGTCCCGCACGTGGCCGCGCAGCACCGCCTCCTGCTTGAAGCCCAGCTTCTCGAAGACCTTCTTCGCCCCTTCCTGCGTCTCCATCATCTCCGCGACGATCTTCTCGAGCCCCGATTTCAGGGCGTGGAGGAACAGCTCGTTCGCGAGGATGCTTCCCATCCCCTGCCGCTGGCATTCCCGGGCAATCGCGATCCGGATCGTCCCGACATGCTTCATCCAGCCGCCGGTGTTCTTGTGGAGCGTCGCGTCGGCCACGACCTCGTTCCCTTTCCAGGCCAGGATCGGAAAGACCTTGTCGTAGTTGAGCTCGATCGCCCAGCGGTTCACCACGGCGGGATCGGTGACGTCGTCCTTGAGGAAGAGCCGGTCCTCCTCGGGGAGCTTCTGGAAGAAGAGAAGGAGGGCGTCCTTGTCCTTCTTCTCGAACGGTCTCAGTACGATCGGGGTTCCGTCCCGCAGTTTCGCCTGTTTCGGGTATTCCAGTGCCATGTCGCGGGTCCTCCTTTCGCGGGATGTAATGGCCCGGCACGATGTAAAATGATGTTTTGAAAGTATATATACTCGGGGTTGCGGCTGTCAACGCTGTTGCCGGCGGTCCCCCCGGACGGATATAACAATCTGGATGGAATGCGGGGAATCGAGGAGGGGCGCCGATGGGGGGGAAGGTGATCGTGGAGCGGGGGGGGAGTGTGGCGACCGTCACCCTGTCCCACCCGGCGAAGAAGAATGCGCTGACCATGAAGCTTCTGGGAGAATTGCGGCAGGCATTCGGCGATCTTTCCGGGGAGGAGACCCGGTGCGTCGTCCTGCGGGGGGAGGGGGGCGAGGCCTTCTGCGCGGGATACGACATCAACGCGATCCCCGCGGGAGGATCGGGCGAGGGGCAGGTGCTCCTTTCCTCGAATCCCTTCGACGACATGATCCGCGCGGTGGAATCGTTTCCCGCCCCGGTGATCGGGATGCTCAACGGCTTCGCCTTCGGCGGCGGGCTGGAGCTGGCGGTCGCCTGCGACATCCGGATCGCCTCCGACCAGGCGGTCTTCGGGATGACCCCGGCCCGGCTGGGGGTGATCTACCGGCCCGCGGGGCTGATGCGGTTCGTCAACACGATCGGGCTGCCCGCGACCAGGGAGCTCTTCTACACCGCTCGGAAGGTGAGCGCGAGGAGGGCCTTCGACCTGAAGCTCGTCAACCGGGTCTGTCCCCCCGAGGAACTGTCGCAGGTTGTCTACGAAATGGCGAAGGAAATCGCGGAGAACGCCCCTCTGTCCATCCGCGGGACGAAGCGGATCCTGTCCCTGTGCATGGCCTTCCGCGGCCTTCCGCCGGACGAGGCGCGCGAGGCGGAGGAGCTCATCCGCCGGTGCATGGAGAGCGAAGACCTCCTCGAGGGGAAGAAGTCCTTCCTTTCGAAGCACAAGCCCGCCTTCCGGGGGCGCTGAAACAACCCGCCCCCCGGCTCCTTCCCGGGCCCTTTCGTTTATCCGTATTCCCCGTCCGGCCGCCGGAAACAATCCCGGCGGGCCCAACATCGTAGGGGTATCGTCCCCGAATTTGGGAAAAACGGACCAACGGTTTCGGAACAGCCGGAGGACGGCAAGAGGAGATCTCCGATGAATCGAAAAATACGCTTCGGCCTATCGTTTCTGGTAATCGTGGCGCCTTTCCTGCTTGCCGCCTGCGGCGGAGGTGGAGGAGGGGGAGTCGCCCCGCAACCGCCGGCCGCGCCGAACGTCGTCACGAAATTCGCCTCGCTGGACAACACCCAGGAGACCACGGGATCCACGTCCACGTCGCTGGGATTCGGCGTCCTCGCGCTGAACACGGACACGAACGGAATTGCGGGGTTCATCGTCGACAACGTGGCGGCGGGGACGGCGGCGCACGTCCACGGGCCGGCGGCCCGGGGGGTGGAAGCGGGCGTGCTGGTGCCGCTGATCGGGGCCGGCCCCGGCCTCTGGGTCCTCCCCGATGGAGCGATGCTGCCGGCTGCGAACGAGGCGGACTTCAACAACGGCCTGCTCTACTACAACGTCCACACCGCGGTCAACCCGGGCGGGGAGATCCGCGGACAGATCGACCTGCCGTAGAGGCGCCGCATCCGGGAGTCCCGGAAGCGCGCGCCATCGGGAGGCAAAAAAAAAGCCCGGCCCCCTCGCAGGGGCCGGGCTGCTCTCCCTCTGATTTGCCCGGGTGCGGCGTCGGATCCCCGGTTCGTTTCCGCTTACGGGGCGGTCGCGCCGACCGCGTACTCGCGCTCGGCGCGGATGGCGCCGCCGTTGAGGCGGAAGTGGTCCGCCGCGACGCCGCGGTCGTGGCAGTAGTAGCACGCCGAGGCGGTCGGGCTGTTCACCCAGTCGGTGTCGTTGGGCACGCTGTCGCGGGCCGCGTTGATGTGGTCCAGGGTCTCGGCCGAGTCTCCCGTTGTGGTTCTCTCGGTGCTCACCAGGACGCCTTCGGGCAGATCGGCCTTGTAGGAGGTGCCGACGTGGCACTTCGTGCAGCGGCTCAGGTCGCCCGGGAACGTCACTTCGCTCCAGTTGTAGTAGAAGCCGGTCAAGCCGCCCGACGTCCGGTTGCGGACGAACTCGTAGTCGGTGGTCCGCAGGTGGGATGAGTGAATTCCGTGGATGAGGTTCTTGAAGTGCATGGACGCCTCGGGGTAGACCAGGGGATCGGAGCCGACGGCGGCGACGACGTTAGGATTGATGGTCTGGGTCGCCGGGTCGATCGTGCGCCCGCTGCTGCTCAGGTTGGGATTGTGGCAGGTCACGCAGACCTGCACGTTGTTGACGCGGCTCCCGCCGTGCAACGCAAGGGTCTCGTGGCACTCCAGGCAGCCGACGGGCTGCCCGTCTTCGTAGCCGCTCTTGACCACGGTGCGGCGAACGGCGTCGCCGGTGACCGCTTTCACGAACGACGGGGTGGGACGGCCGACGTTCACGGCGGGGGTGGAGGAGTTCCCATCGAGGTCGACGCCCGTCTGGGTGAAGCTCCCCTGGAGGGCGACCGCCCGCAGCGTCGCGCCGGCCGGGAAGGGCGCGGACGACAGGGTGGCCGTGTAGGCGGCCGCCGAGCCGGTCATGGAGGAGGCCACGCTCGCCAGGGATACGCTGGCCGGCTGCCCGGCGCTCCTGCCGAGGTTGTTGTAGTCCGTCGGCGCCGCGACGCCGTCCTGCGGAAGCGCGTACGCGAGCAGGAACGCTGGCCCGCCCGTGAAGCCGGTGGGCGGGTAGGTGGCAAGATCGAGCGGCGAGCCGTCCTTGTCGATGTGGAAGGTGACCACCGCCGCGTTGTCGCTGTCCACCGTGACCTCGTCGATCACGTACTCGAAGTTGGACAGGTTCGCCGGAACGTCCTGGTTGTTGGGAGTCGCAACCGTGGTGAGGTGCTTGTCGATGATGCCGGCGAGCCCGCCTGTCGGCGGATGACAAACCGCGCAGAGGCGGTTGTCCGCCTGTGGGCCGCCGCTATGCCCGGCGCCGGTGGCGAAGTCGACCTCGGTGTGGCAGGAGCCGCAGGCCTCGGCGCTCGGGCGGGTGTACCAGTTCTGCCCGTCCGTGCCCTTGTGGCACTTGTTGCAGTTGCGGACGTCCTGGGGAAAGGTCACTTCGGTAAAATCGCGAACGGCGGTTCGGATCGTGAAGGCCTGCGCCGTGTGGATCTTGTGGACCAGGACCGCCAGCTGCCCGTTCCGGCCGGTGGCCGGGTACGAAGCGGTCCAGTACGTGGGGTTATGGCAGTTCACGCAGTACCCGGTCTCCCGGCGGGCCCCGCCGTGGAACTGCGGAGTGACGCCCAGCGGATCGTGGCACTCGTTGCAGGCGGCCGTCGTGACGATGTTGCGGGCCGGGGGGACCGAGGTGAACGGTGAGACGTCCGGCACGAAGTCGACCGTCTGGTTCAGCACCGGCACGTCCGGTATGTCGGAAATCCGGATCGACACACGGTGGGTGTGGGCGCCGTTGAACTCCGCAGTCGGCACGGAGCCGTCGGTAAAGGTGTAGGTGTAGTTGCCGCCGCCGTTGTGAGCCAGGCGCGCGGCGACGCGCTGCTCGGCGACGTAGGTGGCCCACTGGTCGGGCTCGTAGGTCGTCACCCCCGGCCCCAGCGGATAGTCCGTGCCGGGCACCAGTCTGGTGATGGAAAACCTCGCGTAGGCGAGGTTGCTTCCCGACGGGGTAAGAAGGATGTCCGGCGCGACCGCGGCCCCCGCACTGGTCGAGGCCGCGAAGTCGAAATTCACCGCGGTAATGACGTTGTCCCCGGCCGGGGACAACGTGACGTTGTCGATGGCGGCCGTTACGGTCCCGGCCCCCGCGTCGAGCCCGTGCATCGTAGCGACGTCATATGCGCGCCCCGCGCCGTGGCAGACGACGCAGGACTCGTCGGCCTGGATGCCCGCTCCGGGCGCCCCGGGCGCCCCTGGGGCTCCGGGAGGCCCCTGCGCGCCGGTCGCTCCGTCGCTTCCCTCGCACCCCATGAACAGAACGGGCACGATAATGGACAAGAGTGCCAGTACAACAAAAGATTTTCTCACCACCCCCCCCTTTGAACACGGTTGACGTTGCGCCACTCCCTCAAATGCCGACGTGGAAGATCGATCATGCCTGACGTCCCTGCGCGATCACCCCCTTTCCACGAAGAAAACCGGAAACCGGTTCTTCCTACCGTTCTGCTCCCCCCATGCTACGGTCTGTCGGGCGGAGGCCTCACTGAAGCGGTGGCAGGTCGTTAGAGGGTTTTTTGATTCCAGGAAACGTTCTCATGATGCCGTGCTACGGTACGCAGATGGAACCCGGCGTGTCAATCGAAATTTCTTCGGCCAAAACGCAATGAGCCCGGCCCCATGACGGGACCGGGCTCAGCGTACGTGGTTTGCGTCAGGGCCGGAACGCCCGGGTCTTTCCTACGGCACCGCCACCACGCTCAGCGACATCGTCGGAGGGGAAAAGGGCCCCGAAGGGCCCTTTTCCCTGGATCTTTGCCTTTCACAGAGACAATAGAATCATTTCATACTTGTCCACAATCGCCTTATAACCAAACGTAATTGCATGGGACCGGACCGGAGCGGAATTGTGGCAGCTGGTGCACGCGGCAGCCGCAGGCCCGATCGAGATGTCATCGCTCTGGTCCGCCCAGGAAGTACCGGCATCCACCGTCAGGGCGACGGCCTTGGTCTGATCCGGAACTTCGTAGGTACCCGCATTGTGGCAGGCCAAACAATCATTCACAGGCTGCGGATAATGGATGACCGTCCAGTTATGCGCGATGGTCGAGCCATTGGTGGAGCCATAGATCGTCATGCCGTCCGTCGGCCATCCCGTCGGCTTGGCCATATCCTCCGTCGCAAAAGCGTAGACGCCCCTGCTTCTGTAGATCACCCAGGTAGTCTCGCTGAAGCCGACGCCATGAATGGCATGGAGCATGTACCGCAGATCGTATGATTCAGCGGTCTTGCCATCATACGTGGCGTTCGTGTTCACCGAACCGTCCGCATTGACGATCTGGTATCGGGTCAGCCGGTTGTTCTTGTCATTGGAAGACGGGTTGTGGCAGATCACGCAGAGTTGAACATTATCGATACGGTCGCCGCCATGCTGGTACATGGTCCCTGCGTGACAGCCGGTGCACTTGGCGTTGTCCACGATATTGCGCCGCGCAGTTGCAGCGGAACCGTCCGCCATGTTGAACGCATAGGTGGGAGACGGAAAGCGGACGAAGTACCCGTTGCCGGTTGCCGCGTGCTTGGCTTTCGCCTTCCCGCCGATGGCGAGCACCACTTTTTCGGCGGCGGCGGCTGCCGAGCTGATCGTCAGACCGGTCGTGGTCGCCACGTTGGACGCGCAAGTGGTTGTAAGAGAGGAGAACAGGTTTCTTGCACCCAAAGGCTGGCCGGGCGAAGTCCCGACGCCGTCGTTCACCCAGTCGTCCCCTATTGCGTACGACAGGTAGGCGCCGACGTTGCTGCCGCTGAACACCGGCCCGCTGTCGATGTTCGTGTTGCAAGGATCGACGGCCACGCCGTTCTTCGAGGCCGTCCAGGTGAAGGTGACATTGTCCCCGGTCTTGGTCACGCCCGTAACCTGGAAGGAAATGTTGTCCGGATTCTCGAAGGAGATGTCCTTGCCTCTGTAGAACGAGTTGTAATGGGCATCGGTAGACTCGAAGGAACTGTGGAAATCTCCGGCTTCATCCATCGAAGTGCTTAAACCATGGCACGCCATGCAATCTGCGTCGGCTGCCAATGTCCTATGGAAATTGCCTGCGGCAATCAGAGCATTTCCATCATGGTCGACAAAACCGTCCCAGGACTGGTGACAGGAGAAGCAAAGGTAACGCGAAACAGGCGCTTCGACCGCCGCCGAAAGCTGGTCGGTCGTCACGTGACAGGATACGCAGTTCCGCATGTCCGACGGGTACCCCACCGACCACTCCTCTCCATGGAAGTACGCCACGCCCGCGGGCATGTTGTGGGAGTTGTGAACGCCATGAACATAGATCGGAAGGTTGCCCCCCCAACCAGTATAGGTGGTGGTGTCCCAATTCCCCGCAGCATCCTTAAAGGCATTGTAGTATGAGCGGGCAGCCCTCGTATGGCAGATCTGGCAGTCTTCACCAGCCGATGCATAATGGCTGCCGCCACGAAAGACAGTCTCTCCGTGACATTTCTTGCAGCCATCGTTGGACACGAGATCGCGAAGGTGCCGCGTGCCATTTGTCGCGACGACCACCGGCCGTGAATCGCCTGCCGCATTCGTCAGCTGGAACAGATAGGTGGCATCGTCAATGACTTTGCCGGCGACAACGGTGACCGTGTAATTGCCGGCGCTGGCCGCAAGCGATACATCGGCGGTTGTCGAAAGAGAATCCCGCTGGAAGGTGCTGCGTGCGCCTGGGTAGTTGGGGTCGGTGGCCAGAGCCTGGTTGTCCCAGTTCACATAAGCACGACGAACCGTATAAGCATCATTGTTCACACCATCAACCTTGAGGTTAAACGTAATTTCGAGAATACCGGTATCACCGTCCAGCGCTGATGCAACATTGCTGATGCTTGCGACCCCCGTGGCGGCGTGGGTCGCTGCCACGTTACCGTGACAGACGGCACAAGACTCAGGATTGGCTGCAGTAGTAGCATCCGATCCCGGCGGTCCTGTTCCGCCTTGTGGGCCCTCAATACCCTGGAGACCTTGGGCTCCGTCGTCTCCAGCGCACCCCATGAACAGGACGGGCAGGAACATGGCCAGAATGGCCAGTGCAATCCATGATTTTCTCACCGTTCCCTCCTTAAGTACCGATATCTGGTTGGCATTCCCTCACTCAAGCCGACGCGACAAACCGATCCGGTTGGACGTCCCTGCGCGATCACCTCCCTTTCCTGAAAATGTTGTGACGAATCCGGTCCTTCTCACGGCGTTCCTCCGAGCGCAAAGGTCTGTTCGTAACCTTCTCAAGGCGAGAACCGTGCCAACATATAAGCTCTTGAATCAAGGTGTGATTTCCCTGGAGGGAGGGTCCCGATGTGGGGCATTTCCGACGCACCCCCCCGAGGGACACTTTGTTTCTGTTGTTTTTATGAAAGGTTATGGGAGCGGCGGGAATGGCGCATCCGCCTATGCGCGAGACGCCCTTTCCTCACGTTTCTTGAGGAGGGCGGCGTCGACGGTCGATTTAAGACGCGCGAAATCGATCGGTTTCGGCAGGAAGTCGACGACTCCCAGGGATTTCGCGTATTCCAGGTTCTCTTTCGTGTCCTCGCAGGAAACCAGTATCACGGGGGGGGCATCCGGCAGGCTTCCGATCCTCTTCAAGGTGTCCCAACTCTTCTTTCCGTCGATATACAGATCCAGAAGGACGAGGTCGCAGGGTCCTTGCGTGACCTGCTCCCACGCTTCGGCCTCGGTTGCCGCCGTGTTTACCGAGCACGCGTGGCTGCGCCGGATGACGCGTTCGATGATTTCCCGGAAATGGGAATCGTCGTCTACAACAAGGATGTTTTCCACATCGCGCAGATACGCAATTTCCGCGCCAGAAATCGAATCCCTGACTCGTGGATGGAACTCTACGTATTTCCAGGGGAAACGAGCGCGGAGAGATCGTGGTTGCGGTTTTGGAACGCGTTCTTCTTGCGGCCCGATCGACGCATCCCGGGGAGGAGAAGCGGCGAACCCGTCAAATCACGAAGGATTTCCCGCGAGACGGGGAATGACGCACTATTGTTCCTCCCGGAACGCGGCGGACCGGATGCCGTAGCGACGCATGAGTCTCTGGAAATTTCCCCGGTCCATGCCGAGGCTTTCGGATGCCCTGGAAACGTTGCCGTCGTGTTCCCGCAAGGCGTTGCCGATGATCCCGCGATGGAAGTCGTCCAGGAGCCTCTGTTTGGCGTCCTGGTAGCCAAGGGCCGGTTCGATCGCCGCCTGCGCGGTTTCCTTTCCCAGCATCTCCCTTGGCAGATCTTCCGGCGTTATGCTTCTGCCCGGCTTGAGGATCGTGAGACGCTCCACGAGGTTCCTGAGCTCCCGCACGTTGCCGGGCCAGCCATATGCCAGGAGGACCTCCATCGCCTCGTCGGTGAAACGGATCTCCCGCTCCCTGGCGGTCGCGAACTTCGCGACGAACTGGCCCGCGAGAACGCGGATGTCTCCCTTCCGCTCGCGCAGGGGGGGAATCCGGATCGGGACCACGGCCAGCCGGTAGTACAGGTCCTCCCGGAACTCCCCTTGCCGGATCAGCGCAGGCAGGTCCTTGTTGGTGGCGCTCACGATCCGGGTGTCCACCTCGATCTCGCGGAAGTCCCCCAACCGCCGGACCTTGCCGTCCTCGAGCACTCGCAGGAGCTTCGCCTGGAGCGCCCTGGAGAGGTCGCCGATCTCGTCGAGGAAGAGGGTGCCCTTGTCCGCGTACTCGAAGAGTCCCTTCTTGTTCTCCGTCGCGCCGGTATACGCCCCTTTGACGTGGCCGAACAGCTCCGACTCGAGGAGGTTCTCCGGGATCGCGCTGCAGTTGATCGGGACGAACATCCTGTCGGCCCGGTTCCCCCGGAAGTGGATCGCCCGGGCGACCAGCTCCTTGCCGGTCCCGCTCTCCCCCTGGATCAGCACGCTGGAGGCGCTGCCGGAGACGCTCGCGACGACCTCGAAGAGCTGCCGCATCGGGAGGGACTCGCCGGTCAGGTCCGCGTGCCTGGACCGGCTCTTCAGCTCCTCCTTGAGGTAGACGTTCTCCTCGATGAGCGCCCTTCGCTCGAAGATCTTCCGGACGTGGAGGAGAAGCTCGTCCACCTGGAACGGCTTGAGCAGATAGTCGTGGGCCCCCTTCTTCATCGCTTCGATCGCCGATTCGACGGTGGCGTTGGCGGTCATGACGATCACGTCCGTGTGCTTGCCGATCGACTTGGCGCTCTCCAGGATCTCGATCCCCTGCCCGTCGGGCATGTAGATGTCCGTCAGGACGACCCCGGGAGCCTCCTTGTGGAGAAGCTCGATCCCCTCCCGGACGGTGCTCGAGACGGCCACCTCGTACCCCTCCCTGCGCAGCACTCGGGCCAGCACGGCCGAGAGGTTCGCGTCGTCTTCGACGATGAGGATATTCCGGTTCATGGAGCGGCCGTTTCCGTGCCCTTCGGAAGGAAGATCCGGAACGTGGTCCCCTGCCCTTCGACGCTCTCCACGTCGATCCGGCCGTTGTGCTCCCGGATGATCCCGTAGGTGATGGCGAGGCCGAAGCCCGTTCCCTGTTCCTTCGTCGTGAAGAAGGGCTGGAAGATCTGCTTGATCTGCTCCCGGGGGATCCCCACGCCCGTGTCGGTGATCTCGATCTCCACCCCCTCCGAGAGCGGCTCCGACCGGTTGCTCGTGACGACGCGGAGCTCGCCCCCGCCGGGCATCGCCTGCACCGCGTTCAGGATGACGTTCAGGAAGACTTGCCGAAGCTGCCCGCTTCCGGCCCGGATCGGGGAGAGACCGGGGGCGAGCCGCTTCACAAGCCGGATCGATTTCGCCTTGGGCTGGAACTCCAGGATCTTGAACAGGTCCTCCAGCACGTCGTTGACGTGGGTGATCTCCTTCCTGGACTGGGTGGATCGGGCGAAGCCCAGCAGGCTCCGCGTGATCTTGATCGCCTGGTTCGCCTCGTACTCGATGACCTCGATGTCCTTGAGGAGGGCCGGATCGTCCCGGACGTCCTGCTTTACGAGCTGGGCCATGTTCAGGACGACGCTCAAGGGGGTGCTGAGCTCGTGGGAGATGCCCGAGGAGAGGGTCCCGATCGCAGCCATCGTCTCGGCCCGCACCATCTGCTCCTGGGCGTTCTTCAACTCCTGGTTGGCCCTGGCAAGGTCGACCGTCGCCTCCTTCACCTTCTCTTCGAGTCGCGCATTGAAATCGGCCAGGTCCGCCAGGTTCCTGTCCTTCTCGACGTGCATCTCGTTCAGGCGATCGATCATGCTGTTGAACTCGCCCGCCAGGTACCCGATCTCGTCCTTCGACCGGATCTCGAGCTTCCTCCGGAGGTCTCCTTCCTTCACGCTCCGGATCCCCTGGACGAAGGCGTCCACGGGACGGGTCACCGCCTGGATCATGACGACGAAGGACAGCAGGACCAGGGCGATGGAAAGGGAGAGGACCAGGTAGACGGTCAGCTTCGACCGGTCGACCAGCTCCCCGGTCCTCTCTCCCACCTCGTTCCGCATGTGCCGGTAGGACCGTAGGGTCTCCGAGATCCGCTCCGCGATGGCCTTTCCCTGGCCGATGATCTCATCGTCCGTCGGGACCTGTCCTTTCACGATCTCCGGGTCGGCCTTCCCCGCGAAGCGGTCGTGATATTCCCCGAGCCTTCCCCGTAGATCCGCAAGCGTGGCGCGGATCTCGCCGACGTTCGTCGGCCGCTGGGCGTGGCACTCCCCGCACAGCTTTCCCTCCATCGTCTCCGAGGCCCGGTGCGCCTCCTCGAGTTCGCCTTCCAACGTCCGGATATCCAGGACGGCGTGCTTCAGATCCTGGATCTCCCCGGAACGGTACCGGTACAGGGCGATGATCGTGTCCCGGATCCCCACCTCGAGCTCCTCGTAGCGGTCGATGAGCTCCTCCTGGTGCTCCCAGAGGCTCTGGTGGGAGAGGATGACGTTGAGGCCGCGGATGACGAAGATGCTGCCGACAACGTGGAAGACCATCACCGCGGCGAGGCCGATCAACAGTTTCTTTCTCACGGGTTGCCCTCGTGAGGTCGGGGTCTTGCGAAGTGAGCGGGGACGCCCGGCTTCTTCGGCAGGCCCGGGAGACGGTGGATTTTCTTAGGGGACGGTCGATGCATGGCGATTTTCCCCATAGTATACCGATAAACATCCGCGGGAAACGGATTTTCCTTCCCGGGAGGAAGTCCCGGGAAGGGGGACGGAGCGATGTTGACGAGGGCCTGGCCCAACGGGAAGCCCGCCCGCGAAGAAAGAAAAAGCCCCCGCCGGAGCGGGGGCCTTTTGGACCGTTTTCCTGCCGACCCGTCTAGGGTCGGATGAGCACGGTGGGTGCGAGCACGGCGTTCGGGTCCAGGTCCCGGATCGAGTCGAAGAGCAGCTGGAGGAGGGACCGCGCGTTGTGGATGTATCCGCACGGCTCGTTCTGGACCACCGTGTAGTTGTAGGCCGCCCTGAGGAGCGTGGCGTCGAAGGCGACGTACCGGTTGGCGAACACCGCCTCCCCCGGGTCGACCAGGCCGTTGGCGTTGGTGTCGATGAACCAGTACGGGTAGACGCCGGGCGCGTAGACGATCGGTACGCCTGTACCGTCAGGCGGGGCTGCCGCCGCGTAGGCCTGGATCGCCAGGAGCAGGCGGTTGACGACGTTGTCGTTCACGACGTTATCGGGGGCCGTTCCCCAGATCTCGAAGTAGAGCCCCTCATTGGCGTCCCCGTTCCCGTTGAAGTCGATCGCGGGGGGAAGAAGGGTAAGCCGGATGTCCCGGAACCTCGCCGGATCGGCCGGGTTGTCCGGGACGGCGACCGTCGTGATGTGGCACGCCACGCAGTACTCCGTCTTCGGGAAGAACGTGTGGTTGTTCTTCCGAAGATCGGCGGTCCTGCCCATGTGGCACTCGATGCAGGTGTCGCGTTCGGGCACGTGCGCGAACCGCCCGACGTAGACGTTGTCCCCGTACTCGTACCCGCCGAGGACCTCGGTGCCGAACAGGGTCGCGGCCGCGGCGAAGTAGTGGTTGTTGACGAAGGTGAGGTTGTTCTCCCCGCCGGCCGCGATCGCCGCGTCCACCTGGACCTTGGACGCGCGTCCCTGGTGGCACGCCATGCACATGTTGCTGTCGTCGGCCAGGCTCGCCCTCCGCCCGGAGGGGAAGAGGACGTTGTCCAGCGCCGTGTAGGTGGCGCGCTCGTCCCACAGCGTGGTGCCGTCCCCTTCCTCCGTGTGGCACGCCCCGCAGGAGATTTTAGTCCCCAGCTTCGCCGCCGAGTTCACAACCCCGTCGGTTGCGAAATCCCGGAAGCCGGGCCTGCTGTGGCACTTCGCGCAGGAGGTCGGGACCGCGCCGTCGGCGTCCCAATGCCGGAACGGCTCTCCGGTAAAGTCCGCGTGGCCGGACGCCGACCACTCGGCGACCGTGCTCACGTAGCCAACGCTGGCCGGGTTGTTGTTGTGGCATCCCACGGAGTAGCAGGAATTGGCCATTTCCGCGGGGTCTGCTCCGGATACGAAGGGAAGCCGGAGGTTCGCGCTCGGCCAGATGGTGTTGAAGGTGTGGTTGTGGATGTCCCCTTCCTTGAGGCCGGTCCCGAAGGCCGTGGTGATGGCCGACGAGGAGGTCTTGGGCATGTGGCACTTCGAGCACCGCCCGACGCCGGTTCCCGCCGGGTCATACAGACCCGCGATGTGGCTATCGCCCATGACGGCTTCGGTCCCCATGTGGGCCAGAACGGCGTTCTTCACGTTCGTCCCGCCGATCCGCACATCGTTCACGGTGAGCCCGAAGTCCCCGGCGTGGCAGGCCAGGCAGAGGGTGTTGTCGTCGTTGTTCGTATAAAGGGTCGTTCCCGCGACGGTGACGGTATTGCGGACCTGGTGGTCCCCCTTTCCTTCGTGCGGGTCGTGGCAGTCCCAGCAGGTAAGCCCACCGGTGTCGGCGGCGTGCGGCCCCTGCTCGACGTCGGTCCACTGCTGGTGGTGCTGGCGGGAAGCGACGTAGATGGGGAAGCGGGGGTAGTCGGCATACCAGTTCCGGTATCCCGAATAGATGGCCCGCGCGCCTGCCCCGAAGTCCGCGGAGGCGGTGCCGTAGTACGCGGTTCCGATGTTGAGGAGCACGAAGGGGTTCCCGGCCGAGTTGTCGATGACGCTGTCCCCGGGGAGAGGAAGCTGCACGACCCCCGAGACGAACCGCGCCGGGTACTCCAGGCCCAGGGGGCTCGTGCCGGAGAGGATCGTGGCGTTGCCCTCGCCGCGGTGGTGGCAGGCGCCGCACACCTGGTTGGCGAACCGCTTCCCGGTCACCCCGAGGGCCTCGAAGTTCGCCGGGTTGATGATGTCCCTCGCGTTCCGGCTTGCCGCATGCGCGGCTCCCGGGCCGTGGCAGTTCTCGCAGCCGATGTTGAGCTCCGAGTAGCCGGTCACCGCCTCCTGGACGCCGGTGCCTCCGTAGTTCGTGGTCTCAGCCTTCACCGCGAGCCCGGTCTGGTGGCAGCCCGCGCAGCGATTCTCCCAGGACCGCTGGGTGCCGTTGGTGCCGGCGACTCCCAGCGCCCCGAACTGGACGACCAGGTTGTCGCTCCCGTAGGCCGCCGTGTAGCGGGGGGTGGTGCCGCTGTACCAGTGGGAGGCGTTGTAGTTCACGTAGACCTTGGTCTTCTCCTGGTACTGCACCGGGGAGACGTAGTAGCTTCGCCCGACCCGGGTGTGGTACCGCTGCTTCCAGAGGCCGTTGCCGCCCTGGGTCCGCTGGATCTCGAACTTCGTGCCGGAGGGCCCCAGCTGGGTGTAGTATTTTCCGCCGGAGAAGCTCAAAATCGGCGCGTTGGGGCGCAGCCCCTTGAGGGTCGAGTCGGCGATGGCGTCGGTGGCCGGGTCGTTGAAGTCAAGCCCGTCCTTGAAGTCGTTCACCCCGTTGCCGTCGGCGTCGTTGACGAAGATGCCGTCCCCGAGCTCGGCCACGGTCTTGAGCGGCGCGTTGTGGAGCGACTTGCCCCACCCGGCGAACTGGTTCGGGTGGCAGGCGGCGCAGGCACCCGACCCGGCGTAGCCCGGCGCGGCCGCGAGGACCGGGTCTCCCTTCTGGACCACGACCGAGGAGGTTTGGGAGGTTCCGACCTGTCCCTCCCGGTTCCCGGAGGTGCCGCACCCGTTGAGGATGACGGCCAGGAAGAGGAACGTTCCCAACATCCCAAGGCGCATCGAGAACCGCTTCATGGATCCGACCTCCATTCGATGGTTTCCGTTAGAAATCATGGCAGACCTTGCAGGACCGGTTGTTGCTGCGCGACCCGATCCGGTCCGCCTTGAAGCCTCTCGGGTGCGGGTTGACCTTCAGTCCGATCTTCGCCGAATGGCAGGTCAGGCAGACGTCGCCTTCCGGGTGGCAGGACTGGCAGGAGGCGAGGTTCCGGCGCGCCTCCGCCGCATGCTGGTCGGGGAAGGCTGCGATGTAGGCCTGCGTCCCCCCGCTTTGGGCATGATCCCGGATCGTCCGTGCGGCCACGTTCAGCCGCCCGTGGCAGTCGGCGCAGAACTTCGCCTGGTGGCACCGGGAGCACTGCTGCGGGTTGGACATCGCCTGGATCGGGTGGATCGAGACCCAGTCGCTGCGATGCGTTTCCGGCTTGATGTCCCGCTTGTGCTGGCTGCTCGAGAGCTTCGCCTGGATCCCGCCCCCCTGGTGGCAGTCCTGGCAGGTCCCCTGGTCGTGGCACTCGAAACAGTTCCGCTTTGGGCTCGCCGCCGGGATCCGGTGCTCCTTCAGCCAACCGCCGCCGTGGTTCGGGGGGACCCCTTCCCCCTTGTGGCATTCGGCGCACTCGTTGAACTTGAGGTCCCGGTACCCCGTATGGTCCTCCCGGGCGAATCCGGCCGAAGCCAGGATGATCGCCGGCAGAAGGATCAGGATCGATCGGAGAATCGTTTTCATATCGGTATCGTCCCCCTCAGTTTGCCTGCGCGGGCGTCAGAACCGGATCTCCACCGAGGCCCGCCCCTGGAACTCGTTTTCGAACTGGCGGGTCACGGTGTCCTCCAGCCGTATTTTGGCGGTCATGTCCTTGCGGAATTCGCAGGAGCAGGCGACCCAGAATTTCTTCGCGGAAAAATCGTTCGCCATCGAGTCCCGCTGGAAGACGTCGTAGCTGACCCCGGCGGCCAACAGCGCCTTCTTCCAGGCGTAATCGGCCGATACCCGGAACCCGGTCAGGTCGCCGGGGTAGCCGCTTCGGTAGTCCAGCGAGGCGTTGACCCCCAGGCCGGCGACCCTGTTCGGACGGGCCCGCACCCCCAGCGCCACCACGTCGGCCGTGGGGCCGTCGTAGTCGCCCCGCGTGTAGGAGCCGTAGAGGGTGTACTCTTCGGAGAGGATCCAGTCCGCCCGGCCCAGCGCCTCCCAGTAGGGGGTCACGGCGAAGGCGGTGTAGATCGTGTCCGCGTCGAAGGTCGGGTAGGAAAAGAAATACTCGCCGGTCAGCGTCAGAAGCCCCGGCAGGGCGAAGACCTTGGCCCCCGCCAGGAATTCGCTGGTGGATTCATGGAGAAGGTCGAACCGCCAGTCGAGGTATCCCCTCGCTTTCCCGAGGAGATATTGGTCGGCGCGGAGCCCGACCATCTCCCGGATCTGATCGCCGTCGTCGTACTTGCTCAGGTAGGAAAGCTCGAGGTTGTTCCCCTTGAGGAAGGAACCGCCCACCGACGCGCCGAAGAGGTAGTTCCCCGACTGGGACCGGTCGGTCGTCTGCGCGAACCGGACGTCGTACCCGGCGAAGGCGGAGAAGGTCACCGGACCCAGGTTGCGCACCTCCGCCCGGATCCCGTCGATCGTCCCGGCCCCGGCGCCGACCGCGACATACTGGCGTCCCAACCGGATCTCGCCGCGCTCCTGTGGAAGGGCGTAATTCACGTAGAGGAAGTAGAGGCGCCCGATGGCGCCGTCGTCGTCGCCCAGGGCGGGATCGTTGTCCCCGCCGAACTGGTAGGAGACCCGGCCGTAGCCGAAGGCGGAAAACCTTCCCGTCGGGTCGATCTTCGTCGCCCCGATCTTGACATACTGCACCAGGTCGCTTTGGTCGTCGTCCTTGAACGGGTCGGTGTACCAGAGGTACTGGGTGGAGCTCTGGAACCGAAGGTCCGCCGCCGGCGACAGCCCCGGCGTCAGAAAAAAGAGGAGAAGGGTGCCGACGAGCGGAAGCCACCTCTTTTTTCGTCTCATGGGGGCCCTGCCTCCTTTCGGGTTGGGATGGGGGATCCGGGGGGAGAAGCGATGAGGCGCGGCCCCGGCACATCACCTGGAATATTCGGCGGAAATTGGAAGTTCGTGTGAGAGCCCCGAACGCCGTTCGACGGCGGCAAAA
>MGPV01000064.1:0-18511 GCA_001797615.1 Deltaproteobacteria bacterium GWC2_65_14 | reverse complement strand
ACCGATGCTATTAGAGGGGTTTGGGGATGTCAATGGAAATGTTCCCTCCCCCCCCCTTTCGAATACTGTCGACACGTTCGGGCGGCGGGCATTCCGGGCGGGGGGCGACGAGGTTGTCAGCGCGCCCCGGAACGCTTATAAAGGCACGATGGCGGCGATGGAAAAGGCGGCAGTGCGTTTCTCCGCGTTCCGGCTCCCCGTTCTCTCCGGGATCCTCCTGGGAACCAGCTACATCCCCTTTCCTCCCTGGGCGCTCCTTTTCGGCTTCGTCCCTCTATGGCTCTTCTGGCTCCGCGAGAGCTCGTGGAAGCGGGTGTTCTTCGCGGGCTGGCTCGCACAGTTCGTCTTCACGCTGATCGCCTCGCACTGGGTGGCGCACACCGCCCACGAATTCGGCCACCTTTCCCGGCCCGTGTCCGCCCTCGTCCTGCTCCTCTTCTGCGCCGCGGGTCACCTTCACATCCCCCTTGCCGGGGTGGTCTGGTCGCTTTGCCGCTCCGGGGGGCCTCTCCCCGTTTGGGCGCAGCTTGGGCTGCTGCCGGCGGTCACCGCCCTGGCGGAATACGCCTGGCCCATGATCTTCCCGTGGAACCTCGGGTACCCGTGGCTGTGGGCCCGGCTTCCGGCGTACCAGCTCGCCGAATACGTGGGATTCCAGGGCTTGAGCGCCGTGACCCTTGCTCTCAACCTCGCGTTTCTGGCCGCCTGGGAGAACCGGGGGACGTGGAAAGGGGGACGCGTCCTCGGGGCCGCTCTGGCCTTCCTCGCGGCGATCAACGGGCTCGGCTGGATCCGGGGGAAGACCCTGCCTCCCCCCGATGCGGAGACGCGTGTCCTGATCGTGCAGGCCAACATCGGCAACCTCGCGAAGGAGCGCGCGCAGAGGGGCGAGCGGTTCCGGGGGGAGATCCTTCGGCGGTACTTCGAGCTGACCGCGCAGGGGCTTTCGGGACCGGGGAGCGGCCGGCCGGATTTCGCGGTGTGGCCGGAGTCCGCGTTCCCGGACACGATTCTCCCGGGAGCGATGGAAGAGGGAAACACCGCGCTCCTGCGGGCGTTTCTCCGCCGCCACTCGATCGCCCTGCTCACCGGGGCGCGGGGTTACGACGAAGCGGCGGGGAAGAAGACGAACGCGCTCTACCTCTTCGCAGAGGACGGCGAGGTGGCCGGCCCCCCGTACCACAAGACCGTGCTGCTGGCGTTCGGGGAATACGTCCCCGGGGCCCGTCTCGTTCCGGCGCTCAAAGGGTGGTTCCCCCGAACGGCCGACTTCGCACGCGGCCATGGGCCGGAGGTCAAGCGGCTCGGAGACCTGGTCCTGGGCCCGCAGATCTGCTACGAGGGCCTCTTCCCCGGCCTGTCCCGCGTCCTGGCCGACGGGGGAGCCCAGGTCTTCGTCAATGTGACCAACGACTCCTGGTTCGGCGCGCGGTCCGAGCCGTATCAGCACCTGGTCATGACTCTCGCCCGGGGGATCGAGTTCCGCCGGCCCGTCATCCGGTCCACGAACACCGGGATCTCCACGGCGATGCGGGCGGACGGGACCCTTCTCGCGCTCTCCCCGCTGCATGCGGAGTGGACGCAGCGGTACGACATCCCCTATCGGAGGGACCCGCCTCCCACCTTCTTCCAGGCGTACGGCCACTGGCTCGTTCCGGCGATCCTGCTCCTGGCGCCGGCGGGGATCCTCGCCGCGGCGTGGCGCCGGAAGGCGTGAAGGGGCATCCGGCGGTTGATTTCATCCCCCGCTTCGCGTATGATGGGCCGTCTTCCGTCCGGACACTGTCGACAGGCGGCGTCCGTGCGCGGAAGCCGCCGGCCGACCGAACAATCATCCGGGAAGGAGGGATATCGTGGGCAGGAACATCGTCGAAAAGATCATGAAAAATCATTATGTGTCGGGCAAGATGAAGCCCGGGCAGGAGGTCGCCGTCCGGATCGACCAGACGCTCACCCAGGATGCCACCGGGACGATGGCCTACCTCCAGTTCGAGGCGATGGACGTTCCCCGGGTCAAGACCGAGATCTCGGTCTCCTACGTCGACCACAACACCCTCCAGGAAGGGTTCGAGAACGCCGACGACCACCTTTACCTCCAGACGGTGGCGGCGAAGCACGGGATCTATTACTCCCGGGCGGGAAACGGGATCTGCCACCAGGTCCACCTCGAGCGGTTCGGCATTCCCGGGAAGACGCTGCTCGGCTCCGACTCCCACACGCCGACCGGCGGCGGGATCGGGATGATGGCGATCGGCGCGGGGGGGCTGGACGTCGCCGTGGCGATGGCGGGTGGGTCTTTCTTCATGACCTTCCCCAGGGTGGTCAAGGTGAACCTGAAGGGGAAGCTCTCCCCCTGGGTCTCCGCCAAGGATGTGATCCTAAAGCTCCTCGAAATCATGACCACCAGGGGAAACGTCGGCTGCGTCGTCGAGTACGGGGGGGAGGGGGTGGGCACCCTCTCCGTTCCCGAGCGTGCGACGATCACGAACATGGGGGCGGAGCTGGGCGTCACCACCTCGATCTTCCCCTCCGACAAGGTGACCAAGGCGTTTCTCAAGGCGCAAGGGAGGGAAGAGCAGTGGGCGCGGCTCCAGGCGGACAGGACCGCGAAGTATGACAAGGTGATCGACATCGACCTGTCGGCGCTCGAGCCGATGGTGGCGCAGCCGCACAGCCCGGACAACGTCGTCCGGGTGAAGGAGATCGCGGGGAAGAAGGTCCACCAGGTGCTGGTCGGCTCCTGCACGAACGCCTCCTACAAGGACATCACCACGCTCGCGAGAATTCTCTCCGGCCGGACGATCAGCGCGAACGTCTCCTTCGGCGTCGCGCCGGGATCGCGGCAGGTCCTACAGATGGCGGCGAAGGAGAGCAGCGTCGCCACGCTGGTCGGCGCCGGCGCGAGGATCCTCGAGACCGCCTGCGGGTTCTGCATCGGAGCGGGGCAGGCCCCCCCGTCGGGCGGGGTGTCGGTCCGCACGAACAACCGGAACTTCGAGGGGCGGTCCGGGACCAAGGACGCCGGGATCTTCCTCGTATCCCCGGAAACGGCCGCCGCATGCGCCCTGAAGGGGGAGATGGCGGATCCGAGGGACGTGGCCGCCGAACTCGGGATCGAATTCCCCGAGGTGAAGGTGCCGAAGAAGTTCCTGGTGGACGACTCGATGGTGCTTCCGCCCGCCGACGACCCGTCGAAGGTCGAGGTGCGCCGCGGGCCGAACATCGGCAAGCCGCCGGAGAGCGTGCCGCTTCCCGAGACGATCCGGGGGGAGGTGGCGCTGAAGGTGGGGGACAAGATCACCACCGACCACATCATGCCGGCCGGCGCGCGCCTGAAGTACCGGTCGAACATCGGCAAGTACGCCGAGTTCGTCTTCGAGGGGGTCGATCACACCTTCAGCAGGCGGGCGCTGGAGAACAAGGCGAGGGGGGTCCACAACGTCGTGGTGGGCGGCCTCTCCTACGGGCAGGGCTCCTCGCGGGAGCATGCGGCGATCTGCCCGAGCCACCTGGGGGTCCGCGCGGTGATCACGAAGGCCTTCGAGCGGATCCACTCGGCGAACCTGATCAACTTCGGGATCGTGCCGCTGCTGTTCGCGAACGAGGCCGACTACGGCCGGATCGAGCAGGGGGACCAGGTCGAGATCCCGAACATCCGGGAAGCGATCGCGAAGGGGCAGCAGCTCAGGGCCAGAAACGTGACCAAGGGGTTCGACTTCGAGGTGAAGCACACCCTCACCGGCCGCCAGGTCGAGATCATCCTGGCGGGGGGTCGGCTCGCCTACACGAAGCAGGCCGGCGCCTTCTGAGCGCCCGGCCGCTGCGCGGAACCCCCCGCATCGCTTACGGGTCTCCGTTACTCGGCGCAGCCGCCGCAGGAGGGGTCGATGGGGCACCGGCCGAAAAAAAACCCCCGACCCTTGAGAAAGGGCCGGGGGTTCCCGTCTTGCGTTCGGTTCGGGGTTGACGCCCTGCCGCGTTCTTACGGCGTGATCTCCAGGATCGCGGACCCGCGCTCCGCGCGGATCTTGCCGCCGCCCAGGATCATATGGGCCCGGGCAGGCACGCTGTCGTGGCAGTAGTAGCACGTCGAGGCGATCGGGGTGTTCACCCAGTCGGTGTCGTTCGGCACGCCGTCCCGGGCCGCGACGATGTCGGCCAGGGTCTCGGCCGAGTCCCCTGTCGTGGTCCTCTCGGTGCTCACCAGGACGCCTGCCGGGAGGGCATTGGGCATGTACGAGCTGCCGAGGTGGCACTTCGTGCAGTCCATCAGGTTGCCCGGGAAGGTCACCTCGCTCCAGTTGTAGTAGAAGCCGGTCAAGCCGCCCGACGTCCGGTTGCGGACGAACTCGTACGGCCGGTCGGAGGCACGGTGGATCCCGTGGATCAGGTTCTTGAAATGCATGGCCGCTTCGGGGTAGACCAGCGGATCGGAGCCGACGGCGGCCACGACGGCGGGGCTGATGGTCTGCGTCGCCGGGTCGATCGTCCGGCCGCTGCTGCTCAGGTTGGGATTGTGGCAGATCACGCAGACCTGCACGTTGTTGACGCGACTGCCGCCGTGGAGCGCGAGGGTCTCGTGGCACTCCAGGCAGCCGAAGGGTCTTGCAGTCGAAAAGTCCCCAGGATTGGTTACCGGTTGGCCGGTGCCGTCGACGTACCCGGTCTTGACCACGGTGCGGCGCACCGTGTCGCCGGTCACTGCCTTCACGACCGAGGGGGTGGGACGGCTCACGCCGTTTTCGGTGAAGGACCCTTGGAGGGCGACGGCGCGCAGGGTCGCGCCGGCCGGGAAGGGCGCGGACGAGAGAGTGACCGTGTAGCTCGCCGCCGATCCGGTCAGGGCCGACCGCACGCTCGAGAGGGAGACGCTGGCCGGCTGGCCGGCGCTCCGGCCGAGGTTGTTGTAGTCCGCCGGCGAGTCGATGCCGTCCTGCGGCAGCGCGTAGGCCACCAGGAAGCTGGGCCCGCTCGTGGTGTTCTCGGGCTGCACGGTGAGGTCGATGGGCGTCCCGTTCCGGTTGATATGGAACGTGACCACCGCCGCGTTGTTGCTGCCCACGGTGACCTCGTCGATCACGTACTCGAAGTTGGACAGGTTCGCGGGAACGTCGGGGTTGTTGGGCGTCGCGACGGTGGTGAGGTGGTACCGTTCGATCTCGCCGGACGGATGGCAGATCGCGCAGAGCCGGTTGTTCGCCTGCGCGCCGCCGACGTGCCCGGCCCCGGTGTCGAAGTTGACGCCGGTGTGGCAGGTTCCGCACGCCTCGCGGCTCGGGAGCGTGTTCCAGTTTTGCCCTTCCGCTCCTTTATGGCACTTGTTGCAGTTGCGGATGTCCTGCGGGTAGGTGACCTCGGTGAAATCGCCGTGATTTTCGCCATCCTCGAAGATCAGCAGGTTTTTGCCTGTGTGAATCCCGTGAACCAGCTTGACAAATGGGATCGGCACACTTGGGGCCCCTGAAGCTGCGCTCTGAGGCGCCAACTCGTTGTTGGGGTTGTGGCAGAGCACGCAGTACTTCGTATCGACGCGGCGGCTTCCGTGGAAGCTCGGCGTATACCCCAGCGGGTTGTGGCATTCGTTGCACGCGGCGGTGGTGACGATCTCGCGGGAGCGCACAGGGGTAACGCCGTCCGGCACCCAGTCGAAGGTGGGGTTCACCGACCGCAGGCCGGACGGAAGGGCGTAGATCTCGATCCCCACCCGGTGGGTGTAGCCCTCCTCCGCGGGGTCGAGCGCGATGCCGTCCACAAAGGTGAACGTGTAGCTGCCGTCGCCGTTGTCCACCAGCTGGTTCTTGTTGCGATGGCTCCTGGGGCCGTAGAAGAACCAGGAGTCGGGGTCGCGCGTCGAGATATCGTAGACTTGGCCCGGCACCAGCCGGGCGACCGTGAACCTCAGGTGGGTCAGGTTGTTGCTTGTTGACGGGGCGTCCGCGAGGTCTACGGATACCGTGTTCCCAGCAGTATCCTTCGCCTCGAACGTGAACGTCACCGAGACGTTGTTCCCGGCCTCGTTGAACGCGACGTCGGTGATGACCGCCGTCACCGTCCCGGTCGCCGTGTCGTGCGCGGCGGCGACGTCGGCGACCCTTCCGGCGGCGTGGCAGACGACGCAGGTTTCATTCGCAAGGACGCCCGTTCCGGGAGGTCCCGGAGCGCCCGGCGCCCCCGGGGGCCCGGCAGCGCCCACGGCGCCGTCGTCCCCTGAGCATCCGACGAACAACAGTGGCAGGACCAGAACCAGGATCCCGAGAACCACAAGTGACTTTCTCATCCCCCCTCCTTGGAAAGACAGACAATAAGGTTGCGAACGACTTTCCCCCTAGAGTCGCACGGACTTGCTCCAACTCCTCGGTTACCACCTCCTTTTTCGATGGATCGACGAGCATTGATGTTGAATTCTTCGACACTTACGGGGATTCCTTCGGTATGGGAATCCGCCGGACAGCCATCGATGTTCGTAAATCCAAGAATATAATGGGTTTTTGAAGAACTTGCTAATAGTACAAGGTATTGGCAAAAGGGGTCAACAAGAATAATTCTGCGCCGGACACGGCCCGGCGGCCCGGTGCGTCGCCGGAATTTCTCTTCCGGTCCCCGAAAGCGGAATCCCGGCGGGGATGGTATCATGGGGAAAACCGGGCGGCCCCCAGGGGGGGCGCTCAAGAGGGAAGCCGTTGCCGCGGGACGACTGGAAATACGACGAGGAGATGTGGGAGGAATCCGGGGAGGACAAGGAAGCTCCGCCCCCGGACCGGCAGTGCCCCAGGTGCCTCCACTTCGTCCCCCGCGAGTCGACCTACTGCACCTGGTGCGGGAAGCCGTTCGAGGACCGGGACAAGGACCGCTGACCGGCGCCAGCTACTCGATCAGGGCGAACCTCGACAGGATTTCCGGGGAGATCTCCTCCACGAACCGCGACGGGCGGGAGAGGACCGTTCCGCTGGCCCGCTCGTAGATGTTCACCGGGTAGGTGAACACCAGCGTATCCTTCGCCCGTGTCGACGCCACGTAGATCAGCCGCCGCTCCTCCTCCATCTCCTCCTCGTCCTCCGCCGCGCGGGAGGAGGGGAGCTTCCCGTCCAGCGTCCAGATGACGAAGACCGCCTTCCACTCCAGCCCCTTGGCCGAGTGGATCGTCGAGAGGGTCAGTGTGTCCTCCTCCCCCCCGGGAGCCGCGAGGTCCCCCACGGAGGCCTGCGGCGGCTCGAGCGTGATCTCGGAAAGGAAGGCCGAGAGGGTCGAAAACCGCGCGCAGAGCGTCTCCAGGTGCTCGAGGTCCTTCAGCCGCTTCGGGTAGTCGTCGAACTTCGCCTCCAGGATCGGACGGTAGTAGGCGGTCACCCTCGCCACGATCTCCTGGACCGGGATCTCCTCCGTCCGGGTCCCTTCTCCCTTCCCGCCGATCTCCCGGAGCAGCCTGGCCAGCTGCCCGGCCGCCTCCGTCCGCTTCATGGAGTCGAGCGAGGAGAGCACGGGGGCGAGCGAGGCCTCCGAGTGGGCGCGCAGCGAGAGATCCGCGCTCCGCTTCCTCCCCACGCCCGGCACCAGCATCAGGGCGCGGGAGAGGCTCAGGGTGTCGCGGGGGTTTTCCAGGAGCCGCAGGTGGGCGATCACATCCTTGACATGCGCGGTTTCGAGGAACCGGAACCCCCCGAATTTCCGGTAGGGAATCCTCCTCTTCGCCAGCTCCACCTCGAGGTCGAAGGAGAGGTAGGCGGCCCGGAAGAGGACGGCGATCTCCGAGAGGGAGATCCCCTGCTCCTCGTGCAGCTCCAGGATCCGGTCGGCGACGAAGAGCGACTGGACCCGTTCGTTCGGCGCGGAAAGGATCGACGGCTTCCCGCCGCCGGCCCGGCGGGTGAAGAGCTGCTTGGGGAATTTCTCGGCGGCCCCGGCGATGATCTCGTTCGTCACGTCGAGGATCGGCTGGACGCTCCGGTAGTTCTCCTCCAGGAAGACCGCCTTCGCGCCGGGAAAGTCGGACGGGAAGTCCATGATGTTCCGGAAATTCGCCCCCCGGAAGGAGTAGATGCTCTGGGAGTCGTCCCCCACCGCCATCACGTTGTCGTGGACGGCGGCCAGAAGACGGAGGATCTCCGCCTGGATCCGGTTCGTGTCCTGGTACTCGTCCACCAAAACGTTCCGGTAGGCGGCGGAGACCGACTCCCGGATCTCCCGGTTCTCCCGGAGCAGCGAGGCCAGGTGGACCAGCAGGTCGTCGTAGTCCATCAGGTTCCGGTCCCGCTTGGTCGCCCGGTAGAGGTGGTGGATCCGGAGGATGTCATCCAGGCAGTAGAGGAAGTGGGGCGCGTCCCGCTCCACCACCTCCGTCAGCTCCTCCTCCCGGTTCACCGCACGGCTGAAGAGGTCCGCCAGCGTCTCCTTCCGGGGGAAGCGGACCGTCTTGTGGCCCGCGTGGACCTCGTGGCGGAGCAGTCCGACCAGCTCCTCGGTGTCGGCCCGGTCCAGGATCGTGAAGTTCTCCCCGAAGCCGACGGCGGGGGCGTACCGACGCAGCAGGGTGTTCGCGAAGGAGTGGAAGGTCCCCCCGGCGACCTTCTCGCAGCGCCGGTCGAGCAGCGCGCAGGCCCTCCGCAGCATCTCCTCCGATGCCCGGCGGGTGAAGGTGAGCAGCAGGATCGACGGGGGGGGCTGCCCGGTCTCCACCAGGCGGGCCACCCGGTAGATCAGGGTGCGGGTCTTCCCGGTGCCGGCCCCGGCGATGACCAGAAGCGGCCCGTCTCCATGGAGGACCGCCTCGGCCTGCCGCTCGTTGAGGACCTTTTCGTACTCGATCCGGCCGGCGGCCGGGATCTCCCGGATGGAGTATCGTTTCGGAGGCGGCATCCCCCGATTCTACCACCCCGCCGTGCCGGTATGCGGGGACACTCCTGGTGTTATCGGTGCGAAATAGAGGAGTGTCCCCGCCCGATTACCTGGCCGTCCGGCCGTTGTGCTTGGCCCGGTAGATGTGCCGGGAGGAGTGGTTCAGACGGTGCTGGACCCGCGCCCGGTCGCGGCAGGTGAAATCCCCGTCCGCCTTGAGCCTGCGCTCCAGCCGCTCGGTCCGGAACTGCTCCCGCTCCAGCCGGGCCGCCTCGCCCGGGGTGAGCGACCCGTTCCGGAGCCCTTGGTGGATCCGCCGCTGCTGGTTCATCTGCCTCTGCCCGATTTCCGCGGCGAGCGCGGGAGTGGACCCTGCCAGCACGATCGCCGCCATCGCCATTGCGACCCCCTTTTTCATCAGCCGTTCCTCCTGTTCCGTCGGGATATCGATCCGTTTCTGACCGGTCAAACCCGGGATTTCGGGAAAAGTTTCCGGCGCGGTTCTTATCTTGACAGGGGGGAGATTCCCGCTGTACATTTCATCTGGTTCAGATATCGGGCGTCACGCCTCATGTTTGAAACGCAAATCCGGAAGGAGGTACAGGCAAGTGGCTCAGGGTACAGTAAAGTGGTTCAACGACGCGAAAGGGTTCGGGTTCATCGCACAGGAAGGTGGGCCGGATGTCTTCGTCCACTTCAGCGCGATCAAGGGCGAGGGCTTCAAGTCGCTGAAGGAGGGCGAGCGCGTCGAGTTCGAGATCACCGACGGCCCCAAGGGGCCCCAGGCGACCAACGTCGTCAAGGTGGCCTGAAAAACCCCCCGCGGGGAACAACATCCTGACAACGGAAACCCCGGCGAGAAATCGCCGGGGTTTTGATTTTTACGCAAAGACTTCCATCTCCGCTCGCCCCCCCTCCTGCGGATGCTGCGCCGGCAACCGGGGACCTCCCCCCGCATCGCTGCGGGTCCCCCTCCGATTGCATGGGCCTGGTGCGCCCGGTCGAGGGTCGCGGGCGCGCCCGGTGGTGTGTGTCGCTTGCTACTTGCCCGGGGCGGACGGAGGCGAGGGCGCCGGGGCCGCCGGGAGCCCCTGGGGCATCCCCGGGAGCGCGGCGGGCTGCCCCACCGGGCCCGGCATGGCGGGCACCTCCGCCCCCTTCATGATGCTCGAGGCGGGCCTTCCTCCGGAGAAGTAGGCCAGGAAGAGAGAGGTGCACATGAAGATGATCGCGGCGGCCGCGGTCAGCTTTCCGAGAAAGCTCGTGGGGCCGCTCGAGCCGAAGAGGGTCTGGGACCCCCCCCCGCCGAAGACCGCCCCGATGTCGGCCCCCTTGCCGGTCTGCAGCAGGATGATCAGGATCATCGCCAGGGAGACCACGATGTGCAGGATGACGATCAACGTATACATGGCGTTGTACCGAACCTCCGTCAGGTGAACTGTACGATCCGTGCGAACGATTCCGGGGAGAGACTGGCGCCTCCGACCAGCGCGCCGTCGATATCCGCGCGCCCCATCAGGTCGGAGATGTTCTCCGGCTTGACCGATCCCCCGTAGAGGATCCGGACCGACCCCGCGGCCGCCTCCCCCCAGAGCGATTGCAGCACCCCGCGGAGAAAGGCGTGGACCTCCTGGGCCTGCTCCGGCGTGGCGGTCACCCCGGTGCCGATCGCCCAGACCGGCTCGTAGGCCAGGAGGATCTTCCCGGCGGCCGACGCCGGGATCTCCGCAAGCCCGCCGCGGAGTTGCCGCTCCACCACGGAAAAGGTCTTTCCCGCCTCCCGCTCGGAAAGGATCTCCCCGACGCACAGGATCGGGATCAGGCCGGCTCCGATCGCGGCGCGGACCTTGCGGTTCGCCGACTCGTCGCTCTCGGCGAAATATTGCCGCCGCTCCGAATGGCCGACGATGGCGAACCTCGCCCCGGTCTGCTTCACCATCCCCGGCGAGACCTCCCCGGTGTAGGCCCCCTCGGCGGCGAAGTGGAGGTTCTGGGAGGCCACCCCCACCTTCGAGGTCCGGGTCAGCGCGGCGACCGCGGCCAGCGAGGTGAAGGGGGGTGCGAGCACGATCTCCACGCCGGAAACGCCCGCCACCCGGGGAAGGAAATCCTTCACGTAGCCTTCCGCCTCGGCCGGCGTCTTGTACATCTTCCAGTTTCCCGCGATGACCGGGGTGCGCATCCGCCTACCGTGCTCCCGCGACGATCTTGGCCAGGTCCAACATCCGGCAGGAATAGCCCCACTCGTTGTCGTACCAGGCCAGCACCTTCGCCATCTTCCCCTCGATCACCTTGGTGGAGAGGGCGTCGAACTCGGAGGAGTAGGGGGTGTGGTTGAAGTCCACGGAGACCAGCGGCTCGTCCACGTACCGGAGGATCCCCTTCAGCGGGCCCTCCGCCGCCTTCTTCATCGCCGCGTTGATCTCCTCGGGGGTCGCCGCCTTCGACAGCTCGACGGTCAGGTCGACGAGGGAGACGTTCGCCGTGGGGACCCGGATCGCCATCCCGTCCAGCTTCCCCTTCAGCGCCGGGATCACGAGGGAGACCGCCTTGGCGGCGCCCGTGGTGGTCGGGATCAACGACATCGCGGCCGCCCGGGCCCGCCGGAGATCCTTGTGCGGCAGGTCGAGGATCCTCTGGTCGTTCGTGTAGGCGTGGATCGTCGTCATCAGCCCACGCTCGATCCCGAAGCTGTCGAGCAGCACCTTCGCAACCGGGGCGAGGCAGTTCGTAGTGCAGGAGGCGTTCGAGATGATCCGGTGCTTGCCCGGGTCGTAGCTCTTCTCGTTCACCCCGATGACGAAGGTGGCGTCGGGGTTCTTCGCCGGCGCCGAGATCAGGACCCTCGAGGCCCCCGCCTTCAGGTGCTTCTCCGCTCCCTCCCGGTCGGTGAACATCCCGGTGGACTCGATGACCACCTCCACCCCGAGCTGTTTCCAGGGAAGTTCGGCGGGATCCTTCATGGCGAACACCTTCACCGGCTTTCCGGCGACCAGCAGGCCGCCATCGCGGACCTCCACCTTCTCGTTGAACCGCCCGTGGATCGAGTCGTACTTCAGGAGGTGGGCCAGCGTGGGGGCGTCGGTGATGTCGTTCACGGCGACGATCTGGAGGGCCGGATCCTTGTACGCCGCGCGGAAGAAATTGCGCCCGATCCGCCCGAACCCGTTGATCCCGACTTTGACGGCCATGTTGCTACCTCCCCGGGAAGAGATGGATGCATTGCCGGATTGAAGGTAGGAATTATACCCTACCGGCCGGTCCTGTCAATTCTCGGCGCGCCACCCGGAGGCGATGCCTGCCACCCAGGCGGCGGCCGTTTCCTCTTCGGTTCCGGCTCCTTCCTCCGGCGGTCCCTCCAGGCGGAAGAGGGTGACGGCCCGGAACCCCCTGGCCATGGAGAAGAGGGCGGGGGACCTGTACCGGAGGGTCGCTTCCCGGAAGGGAGGAACCCCGGATCGATCCCCGGCCGAGCGGACCCGGGAGACCAGCCCCGCGTCGACCCGGTACGGAAGAAGGGGTCCCTCCCGGACGGAGACTGCCAGGGGGCCATTCGCCCCGGAAGGGAACTCGAGAAACAGCCCCGTCCCGCGGAAGAGCGCTCCCCGGTGCCTGGCGAGGAAATACTTCACCTCCTCCGGGTCGCCCGAGTAGACCAGGAGATGGGGGACGAACCGTTCGCCCGCCGAACCGGCGAGCCGGGCCGCCCATCGGGGCGCCCGGTTCTCCGGCCCCGCCGGGGCGGCGGAGAAGACCCCCTCCAGGACCGAGAGCGAAAGCAGCGCAGCTCCCGCAACCGCGCCGGGGACGGGCAGGGGAGGCAGGTAGAGCAGGAGCAGGGCGGCCGAGGCGAGCCAGAGGGCGGCGCAGAGGAGCATCCCCGCCGCGTGGAGTCCTCTCCGGGCCGTCTCCCCGCGGGAGTAGTACCCGTTCCCCGTCAGGCGGCAGCGCAGCGGCAGGCCGAAAAAGAGCGCCCTTCCCTCCGTGTTCGAGGGGGTGCCGCGGACGACCAGGACCGCCCGGCTCCGCTTCCGCCCCAGCCAGTCGAGAGGGGAGAAGCCGCGGTCGTCCAGGAGCAGGAGGATCGTCCCCAGCGTCGCCAGCAGGAACGAGGCGGCGCCCCGCCCCGCGGCCAGCGAGAAGGCGGCGGCCGAGCAGGCGAGAAACCCCGCCGGAGGGGTCAGCCGCGGAGGGGAGGGGAGACGGAACCGCTCCAGGACGCAGTCGAATCCGCGGGAGGAGAGTTCCCGGGCCAGGGCCTCCATCTCTTCCCGCAGGCTTGACATTCCCTCCCCGCACGGTTGTACAATTGTTTGAAACAAGCGTTTACAACGGAATCCGAACGCCCGAAAGGAGTACCGATGCCGGATCTCCTGGCCGAACGCGCCCGCGACAGGGTCCTCGACGCTGCGGGGGAGGTGTTCGCGGAGCGGGGCTTCCGCCGCGCCACCGTCCGGGAGATCTGCCGCCGGGCCAACGTCAACATCGCATCGGTGAACTATTATTTCAAGAGCAAGCAGGACCTCTACGCCGACGTGCTCGAGTCCGCCTGGCGCCAGGCCCGCCGGAAATACCCCGACCACGACGGCCCGGGGCGGGGCGGAAGCGCGGAGGAGCGGCTCCGCCGCTTCGTCCGCACCTTCCTGCTCCGGATTCTCGACGAGGGGAGACCGGCCTGGTTCGGAAAGCTGATGGCGCGGGAGATCGTCGAGCCGACCGGGGCGCTGGACCGGGTGATCGAGCGTGCGATCCGCCCCCTCCACGAATCGCTCGGGGGACTCGTCCGGGAGATGCTCGGGAAGGGGGCGGACCGGGAGGAGGTCCGCCGGCATGTCTTCAGCATTCTCGGGCAATGCCTTTTCTACCGGCACGGCCGGCATATCATCGCGAAGCTGTATCCGGAGGTCGGATGCGACGTAGCCGAGATCGAGCGGACGGCCGAGCATGTCGCCTCGGTGGCCCTCTCCGCGTTGCGGCGGCCGGCGATTGCGGGGAGACATCCCCGATGAGGCGCGCCGGCGTCTTCCGGATCGCCGCGGCGCTGTGGATTTTCCTCGTCCTGCCGGCGGGCCGATCCTCCGCCGGGGAAGAGATCGCGATCTCCCTCGACGAGGCCGTGCGGATGGCCCTCGCGCGGAACCTGGGGCTGGCGGTGGAAACCTTCTCCCCCGCGATCGCGGCGACCGCCGTACGGCGGGCCGGGGCGATCTACAATCCCTCGATCTCCCTGGCGACGGAACATCGGGGAGAGGACTTCCGCCTGGTTCCGGACGAACCCGCGGTCGCGCGGAGCCGGTTCTTCGACGCGAACCTCTCCCTCGACCGCCTGCTGACGAGCGGCGCCACGGCGAAGGTTTCCTTCGAAAACCTCTTCAGCCGCGGAAGCGGGGCCGCTTCCCGCTTCGCGCAGCCGGAGCTTTCGGTCTCCTTCTCCCAGCCGCTCCTGGCCGGTCGGGGGGAGGAGGTGACCGGGCGCGGGATCACCGTCGCGCGGGATGCCCGGGAGTCCGCGGCGGCGGAATGGCGCGTGCGGGCCCTGTCGGTCGCCGGGGAGGCGCGGGACGCCTTCTTCTCCCTGGTCAAGTCGAGGGAGGAGCAAGAGACGCGGCGGGCGTCGCTGGCGGTCGCGCGGCAGCTCCATGCGGAGAACGAGGCCCGCGTGCGCGCGGGGGTGCTGGCCTCGATCGAGCTGCTCGACTCCGAGTTCGGCGTCGCCCGCCGGGAAAAGGATCTGCTCGAGGCGGAGAACGACGTCCTGGAGCGGACGGACCGTCTCCGGGTCCTTCTTCAGCACCCGGGAGCGGGCCCGCTGGTCCCGGGGGGTCCCCTGCCGCCCGCCCGGATCGAGTTTTCGGAGAAGGTGGCGACGGAGACCGCGCTGAGGATGCGGCCCGATCTCGAGGCGGTGCGGGTGGCGCTGCGGACGGAGGAGTTCCAGGCGCGGGTCTCCCGGAACCTGGCGCTCCCCTCCCTCGCGGTCACCGGGAGCGCGGGGCTTCAGGGGCTTTCGGCCGGGTACGGGAACTCGCTCGACGACCTGGCGTCGGGGGAAACCCCCTTCTGGTCGATCGGTCTCTCCTTCGCCTACCCCCTCGGGAACGACGCCGCGATGGCCGATCTCGCCGAGGCGAGGCTGAAAGCCGCGAGGGGGCGGGCGTCGATCCGCAGCCTCGAGGCGTCGGCCGCGCTCGAGGTCCGCTCCGCGATCCGGGACATGGAGACGAAGTTCCGGGCGATCGAGGTCTCGGGAAAAGGGGTCGCCCTGGGGGAGGCGCGTCTGGCCTCCTTCCTGAAGCGGGGGAAGATCGGGCTGGCGACTACCAAGGACGTCCTGGAAGTGGAGGCGGATCTGGCCGCCGCCCGGGACGCGCAGACCGCCGCGCGGGCCGACTACCAGGGGGCCGTGACCCGGTTCTACCGGAGCACCGGCGAGCTGCTGGAGGTGCACGGGATCCGGATCGGCGGAAAGGAGATCGAGGCCATGGCATGGAAGGAGCTCCGATGAAGAAGGGAATCGCCGCCCTGGCGGCGCTCGTCCTGGCAGGCGCCGCCGCGTACCTGCTCCTCGGCTGGCAAAACGTCAAGAAAGCCCCGCCGTACCGCACCGCGCCGGTCGAGCGTGGGGAGATCGCGGAAAACGTCCTGGCGACGGGGACCCTGAACGCCGTCACCACGGTCCAGGTGGGAAGCCAGGTTTCCGGCACGGTGATGAAGATTTCCGCCGACTTCAACTCCCGCGTGCGCAAGGGGGAGGTGATCGCCCGGATCGACCCGCGCCTCTTCGAGGCCTCCGTCCTCCAGGCGAGCGGGAGCCTGGAGAACGCCCGGGCGGCGCTGGAGCGTGCCGAGGTGCTCGTGGTGGACACGGAGCGGACCTGGCGGCGGAACCGGGAGCTGGTGAAGGACGGGTTCGTGGCGCAGGCCGACGTCGACTCCGCGCGGACCGCCTACGAGACGGCCGTCGCCCAGCGGAAGGGCGCGGAGGCGCAGGTGAAGCAGGCGGAAGGGGCGCTGGACGCGGCGGAGACGAACCTCCGGTACACCACCATCCTCTCCCCGGTCGACGGGATCGTGATCTCGCGGAACGTGGACGCGGGGCAGACGGTGGCCGCCAGCTTCCAGACGCCGACGCTGTTCACGATCGCGCAGGATCTCACGAAGATGCAGATCGACACGAACGTCGACGAGGCGGACATCGGGAGGCTGCGGGCGGGGCTGCAGACGTCCTTCACCGTGGACGCCTACCCCGGGCGGACCTTTCAGGGGGAGGTCGTCCAGGTCCGGAATTCCCCGGTCGTGACGCAGAATGTCGTCACCTACAACGTCGTGGTCCGGGTGGACAACGGGGATCTTGCCCTCAAGCCGGGGATGACCGCGAATGTCTCGTTCCGCGTGCGGGAGGTCGCGGAGGCGCTGAAGATCCCCAACGCGGCGCTGCGCTTCCAGCCGTCCGACGGGAAGAAGCCGGAGACGGGGAAGGGAAAGGCGCAAAGCCGCGTCTACCTCCTCGAAGCGGGAGGGAAATTGGGGGAGGTCCCCGTAAAGATCGGGATCCGCGCCGAGAAGCACACGCAGCTGCTGGAGGGGGAGCTGAAGGAGGGGGATCCCCTGGCGGTCGAGGAGGTCCGGAAGAAGGATGGGAATTCCGGCGGGCAGGGCGGTCCCCGGATGAGGCTCTTCTGATCGCCATGACGGCTCCCGTGATCGAGGTCGTCGGCCTCTCGAAGACCTACCGGCTCGGTCCGGTCGCCGTGGAGGCGCTCCGGGAGGTGTCGCTCACCATCCTGCGGGGGGAGTTCCTCGCCGTGATGGGCCCGTCGGGCTCCGGAAAGTCGACCCTGATGAACATCCTGGGCTGCCTCGACCGGCCGACGGAAGGGGTCTACCGGCTCGACGGGGAGGAGGTGGAGCGGCTGGGAAGGGACGCCCTGGCGGCGGTCCGGAGCCGGAAGATCGGGTTCGTCTTCCAGGGATTCAACCTGCTTCCCCGGATGACGGCGCTGGAGAACGTGGAGCTTCCGATGCTCTACGACTCCCTTCCCACGGCGGAGCGGACCGCGCGGGCCCGCGAGGCCCTCGCCTCCCTGGGGATCCTCGACCGGGAGCATCACCTTCCCACCCAGCTCTCCGGAGGGCAGCAGCAGCGGGTGGCAATCGCCCGCGCGATCGTGAACTCCCCCTCCCTGCTGCTCGCCGACGAGCCGACCGGGAACCTGGACACCGCCACGAGCGAGGAGATCCTCTCCGTCTTCCGGGGGCTGAACGAGGACCAGGGGATCACGATCGTGCTGGTCACCCACAACCCCGAGATCGGGCGGAACGCGCGGCGGATCGTCCGGTTCCGGGACGGCCGGATCGTCGGGGACGAGGCGGTGGCCCCGTGAACCTCTGGTCCGCGGGGAAGGTGGCCTACCGGTCGCTGCGGGCGAACCGGATGCGGTCGGTCCTGACGATGCTCGGCATGGTCATCGGCGTGGCGGCGGTGATCGCGATGGTGGCGATCGGCGCCGGGGCGAACGAGCGGATCTCCGCCCAGATCTCCTCCATCGGATCCAACCTGATCCTCGTCCTGCCGGGGAGCACCACTTCCGGGGGGCTGCGGTCGGGTTTCGGATCGGCGCCGACCCTCACGATGGCGGACGCACGGGCGATCGGGCGGGAGCTTCCGGCGGTCCTGCGGGCCTCGCCGTCCGTCCGCTCCAGCTCCCCCGTCGTGTACGGCAACCAGAACTGGAGCACCCTCGTCCAGGGGGTGGCGCCGGAGTATTTCGAGATCCGGGAGTGGAGCCTCGCGGAGGGGCGCTTTTTCACCCCGGACGAACTGGACGCCGCCTCCAAGGTGGCGGTGTTGGGCCGGACGGTCGTCCGGAACCTCTTCGGGGAGGTCTCCCCCGTCGGCGAGATCGTCCGGATCCGCAGAGTCCCGGTCACCGTGATCGGGGTGCTGCGGGAGAAGGGGCAGTCGCCCCAGGGACAGGACCAGGACGACATCATCATCGCCCCCATCACCACCGCCCAGACCCGCCTTTCGGGGAGCGCCCACCCGGGGTCGGTCGGGGTGATCATCGCGCAGGCGGTCGACCGGGAGCGGGTCGGGGAGGCGGAGCGGGAGGTGGTGGAGCTGCTCCGCCAGCGGCACCGGATCGGGAGCGGCCAGGACGACGACTTCTCCGTCCGCAACCTGAGCGAGATGCTGGCGGTCGCGGAGGCCTCCACCCGGATCATGAGCCTCCTGCTGGGAGCCATCGCCTCGGTGTCGCTGCTGGTCGGGGGGATCGGGATCATGAACATCATGCTGGTCTCGGTCACCGAGAGGACGCGGGAGATCGGGATCCGGCTCGCCGTGGGGGCGCGGGAGCGGGACATCCTGGTCCAGTTCCTGATCGAGGCGGTCTGCCTCTCGGTGGCCGGCGGGGCGATCGGGATCCTCCTCGGCATCGGGGGGTCGGAACTCATCTCCCGGTTCGCCGGGTGGTCCACCCTGATCTCCCCGGGGGCGGTCCTGGTCGCCTTCAGCTTCTCGGCCGCCGTCGGGATCTTCTTCGGATACTATCCCGCCCGCAAGGCCTCCCGGCTCGATCCGATCGAGGCGCTCCGCCACGAATAACCGCCCGACGCGAGGGGGCGCCCGGTACCGGCTCCGCCGCCTCGGAGGGGGGCTTCGCTCCGACTGCCCTCC